>JAGQQB010000299.1 GCA_020426425.1 Planctomycetaceae bacterium
GCGAGAACTTGCTCGAGCCAGCCGGACCGATCGATCCGGAAGTCTGCTTCATTTCCGTTCGCGAGCCAGACGGCAAACCAATCTCGCTGTTCGCGGCGTACTCGCTGCACTACGTCGGCGGTGTCGGACCGCATCATGTTTCGGCGGACTACTTCGGTGAGTTCTGCACGCACCTCACGCATCTGCTGCAGGCGGATCACCAGGAACCGCCGTTTGTCCCCATGCTTGCCAACGGCACCAGTGGCGACATCAACAACATCAACTTCCGCGAGCCGCGCGGACGTCGTGCTCCTTACGAACAGATTCAGTACGTTGCCCACGATGTCGCTGCCAAAGTGCAGGCGGCACTGGAACAGGTTGAGTATGAGTCCGATCCTAAGCTCGCGGCGGTGTATCGCGAACCAGAACTCGGCTGGCGCAAACTGACCGAAAAGGAGATCGCCTGGGCACGCGAGACCGATGCCGCTGGCGCCAAGAACGAACGCGACCTCTCCTACATCTACTCCCAGCGACTGCTGCGGCTTAATGAGTATCCAGAGACCACCACGATTCCACTGCACGCCTTACGACTGGGCAGTGTCTGCATTGGGACCATGCCGTGTGAGGTGTTCTGCGAAATCGGGATGGAATTCAAAGACCGTGCGCCGTTCGCAAATGCGTTCATGGTGGAACTCGCTCATGGTTACTTTGGTTATTTGCCAACGCCCCGGCATCACGATCTCGGCGGCTACGAGACCTGGCCGGGAACCAACAAACTTGAACGCAATGCATCGACGATTCTGCTCGATCAACTCGTCGAGATGGCCACATCGCTTGCACCACAGCCAGCCGCCGCACCGCAGTAGCAGCGTTCGATCAACCCAGTGTCGCACGTTCTCCGAATCGTGCCGAGTCCACCTGGTTGCAACAGGCGGCAAGTCACGGACCGTCGATCACTCATAACTCACCCCACCGCAACCCAACCAGACAATCCTTTCCTGAAAGCACAGCACATGCACCCACTCTGTCGCTCACTTGTTCTTGCCCTGGCCGTCGCCGCTCCCACGCTCCTGCATGCGGAAGTCAAACTTCCCGCCGTGCTCGATAGCCATATGGTCATTCAGCGCGATCAACCGGTCCGCATCTGGGGTTGGGCCGACGCTGGCGAACAAGTGAAGGTGACACTCGGCGATCAAACCGAATCCAGCACTGCCGACGCCGACGGAAACTGGCTCGTCGAACTCAAGCCGCAACAGGCCGATGGCAACGCCCGCACGATTCGCATCCAAGGCAGCAACGAACTGGTGCTCGAAGATGTTCTCGTGGGCGAAGTCTGGATCGGCTCCGGACAGTCGAATATGGAATGGCAGCTCACGAACACGCACGGCGCGCAGGAAGCAATCGCCGCCGCCGACCATCCCCTGTTGCGACTATTCCACATTCCCAAGGTTCAGACGAAGACTCCAGCTGAGAACGTGCAGGCGCAATGGCGCAGCTGCACTCCTGAAAGTGTCCCTCAATTCTCGGCCGTGCTGTACTACTTCGGCGTCGAACTGCAGCAGGAACTCAATGTCCCCATCGGCTTGATCAATAGCTCCTGGGGCGGTTCGCCGATTGAACCGTGGACCATCAAAGGAGAAACCTCTGGCGGAATGTACAACGGTATGATCGCGCCGATCACCAACGTCGCCGTGCGTGGGGCCATCTGGTATCAGGGCGAAACCAACGTCATGCAGAAAAACGGCCTCGCCTACGAACAGAAAATGTCGGACCTGATCCTCGGCTGGCGGCAGTCGTTCCGCAATCCTGACCTCGCCTTTTACTTTGTCCAGATCGCTCCGTGGTCAGGACGTTACGAGGAAGGCCAACTCCCCGCCCTGTGGGAAGCGCAAGTGGCCAGCCTCAAACTCCCACACACCGGCATGGCGGTGACCACCGACCTCGTTGACGACCTCAACGACATTCACCCGCGTAACAAGAAAGATGTCGGCCATCGCCTCAGCCTGTGGGCATTAACCGATGTCTACGGACGCGAAGGAATCGTCTACTCTGGGCCGCTGTTGAAGGAGGCGAAAGTCGAAGGGGATCGCATTCGCATTGCCTTTGCGCACACCGCCGAGGGACTCAAATCGAGCGATGATCAACCGCTCAAGGAGTTCCAGATTGCAGGCGAGGACGGCAAGTTTGTCGCGGCAACTGCTGAAATCGACGGGGCGACCGTCGTCGTGCATGCTGCCGAGGTTCCCGCCCCGAAGCACGTCCGCTTCGCGTGGCACAAGGTCGCTCAGCCGAACCTGGTCAACTCCGCTGGTTTGCCCGCCTCACCATTCCAGACCGACAACTGGCAGGGCGTGACCGGCGAACGTCCGGCAAAGTAGTTGGCGGTGATGCTCACTCAAAACGTGATCGGTCCAACCGGCACAACCGGTCGAATCGCTACATTCTCCTGACACCATGCTGGGGAAACTTCTCTGGCAATGGTGATCAAACGCAACAGGTCGGCAAATCTATCCTAGGTTTCCAGTAGCCAGGGAATCCGCGCGGCGAGTGTGTCGCGTGGATCCTGTGGCATCGGACCATGTGCCGACATTGGAATCGCGCAAACGTGGCCAGGTTTTCGGACTTGGGCGCCTTCGCGACACACCCTCAGGAGAATGTCATGGAACTGCTCGGATACATCGGCCCCGGCGCGGGCCTGAGCCTCATCGGCGCGCTGATCGGCCTGCTTGGCTCGATCGCCTTTTCCCTCGCAATGATCGTCATCTACCCATTGCGGAAGATGCTCAAAGCACGTGCCGCCACGGCTGCGCCAGCGAAAGCTCAACAGGATCCCAAGTAGTTGATCGGTCTGATCACTGCTTTGGTCGTGATCCGTTGATCGAGATCGCGGCATACGATCCTCCCGCGCTGACCTGAAGTGTCCCTCATGTTCGCCGTCCCTTTGTTCCTCGTAACGCTCCCGACCGCTGCTCCGCTCACCGCATGTGGACTGATCGCCGGTGCGGTCTCGATGTGGTTGTACCAGCGGGTCTCGCCACAGGATCGGCTGAATCAACTCGTCGCTGAGTTGGAAGAATCGCGACAGGCAATGCAGGCTTACGAAGGAGACTTCGACGGCATGCTCGAACTCTCCAAGCAGAACATGTGGCTCTCGCTCAAGCGGGTGGGCTACGCACTTGGACCATCGCTGATTGCCGGTGTTCCGGTGATCGCCGCCTTTGCGTGGCTCGGTTCCACTGCCTGGGCCACCGGTGAGGCGATGCCATTTGGCCCAGATTGGGTTCGTTCGTGGATCACGTTGTTCATCGTCGCAACCACCATCTCGGCGCTGGCCATCAAATGGGCCTTTAAGATTCGCTAGTCATCTGGAGGACTTTGGCACCATGTCGACCGCCACCCAAGCACCGCAGACACCCACCAACTCCTTGCCCACATCTGGCGGCAAGACCGATTTCATCGACGCCTCGTTCAACGTTCCCTGGGGCGTACATGTGCTCAGCGGATTGGTGAGCCGCTTTCCCCGCTTGTGGAAGTCACTGGCCAAGCTGGAGTCGTTGGCGCTGCGGGAACAGTTGGAAGGCGTGTCGATCGATCGCCCCATCTATATCGCCGGCATCGCGCGGTCAGGCTCGACCATTCTGCTTGAAGCTCTCGCTGCTCACAGTGTGGCGGCGACGCATCAATACCGCGACTTCCCCATGCTGTTCACGCCGTACTGGTGGAGCCAGACGCACAGCAAACAGCCCTCGCTGCCTGTGGAACGTGCCCATGGCGACGGCTTGATGGTCACTCCAGAAAGCCCCGAGGCGATGGAGGAAGTCTTCTGGCAGGCGTACTTCACTCACGCGCACGATCCGCATCAATGTCAGGTACTTGACCGATCCACCTCGCATCCCGCTTTCGAGCAGTTCTACCGCGACCATCTCCGCAAACTGCTGCATCTACGCGGAGGATCGCGGTACGTCTCGAAGGGGAATTACAACTTCTCCCGCATGGCGTACTTGCACACGCTGTTCCCCGACGCAAGGTTCGTTGTCCCCATTCGCCGCCCTGAGGCACACATCGCCTCACTGATGAAGCAGCAACGGCTGTTCGAAGCCGGGGAAACAAAGTACCCCCGCGCTCTCGCACAGATGCAGAGGATCGGTCATTACGAATTCGGGCTCGATCGCCGGCCGATCAACGTCGGCAATACGGACCTCATTCGCGAGGTCGAGCAGCTTTGGAAATCTGGCGAAGCCGTCCGTGGTTGGGCACGATACTGGTCTCATCTTTACGGTTGGATGGCCGACCAACTCGACAGCGATCCGTTGCTCAGGCATGCAGCACAGATCATCCGCTATGAAGACCTGTGCGCTGCTCCCGCCGCTGTGCTCAACCGCATGCGAACGCATTGCCAACTCGGTGACGACGCGAAGTTCGCCGCTTTCGCTGGCCAGATCCACGCGCCTGACTACTACTGCAGCAAATTCACCGACGCCGAACAACAGGCGATCACCGAGGAAACCGCTGCCACTGCCGCTCGGTACGGCTACGAATCCTGACGTACCCGATGCTGCCAGCATCAGAGCGACCGCGCGATCAGGCACGACGCCGAACCAACCGGTGCACCTCTTCCTATGGCGACAGTCCCACCGCCTCAGCCGTTGGCATCCCCTCTGGCAACGGGATCGTTACCTCACCGGTGGCCACCCATTCGCAAGCTCGGGTGACAATTGCCTGAAACCCGTTGCAGCGCATCGGCCAGGTTTC
>JAGQQB010000300.1 GCA_020426425.1 Planctomycetaceae bacterium
CAAATCACCGGTAAGGTCGCCTCATGTTGCAACGCTATTTGATCCTCTGGCTCGTCCTCTCGTCACTTGTGGCAGCATTCTGGCCAGTGGCAGTGTTCGATCCATTTCTGGCATCCAAACCGGCACTGGGCGTACTGGTCGCCGTCACGATGCTATGCGTCGGGAGTCTCTTGCCTGCCGATGAAGTCCGCGATGTGCTGCGGCGCTGGCCACTCATTCTGTTCGGAACTGCCGTTCAATATGGCAGCATGCCGCTGCTGGCTTGGGGGATGACGGAACTGTTCGGGCTGACAGGCGCAGTTCGCGTCGGGGTCATTCTCGCAGGCTGCGTACCCGGGGCCATGGCGTCGAATGTGCTCACGCATCTGGCGAAGGGGAATGTGAGCTACTCGGTTGGACTGACGACCTCGGCCACGTTGCTCTCGCCGCTGATCGTGCCGCTCGCACTCAAACTGACACTGGGAGAGCAAGCCAATCCGTCGATCCTGTGGGGGGCTGCGACGGGACTCGTGTGGCAGGTGGTGATTCCGGTAATCGTCGGCGGGCTACTGAGCCATCGCAATCCGAGTTGGAAGAAGTTGGCCGATCGAGCGGCAGCCAATCTGGCGAATCTGGTGATCCTGTGGATCATCGCCTTTGCGGTGGCGGCGAATCGAGACAAACTGCTGCAAGCTGGCGGCTCGCTGGTGCCAGTCCTGCTGGGGCTGAATCTGCTTGGTTATCTTGCGGGCGACGTGGCCGGACGTCTGCTGCGACTTTCGACCGGTATGCGTCGTGCCCTGACCCTGGAAGTCGGCATGCAGAACGCTGGCGTTGGTGTCAGCCTCGCCGGAGGACTGTTCCCTGATCAACCAGAAGTCACCCTGCCTTGCGGCCTGTACGCCTTCGGCTGCATGCTGACCGGGACCGTGCTGGCTCAGATCATGCATCAGCGAATGACTGCAGACCCGACCGATGGGGCCTCGGTGCAGTGACTACGGAGTAGTCCGAAGTCAGAAGCACGATGTCCATAACAACTCGGAATTCAGCAGGTCCCAACCTGGGTGACCATCGCGAGTGACTCACCCGACGATGACGTGCATCCAGCGGCCGGTCCAGTAGCGATAGGTGTTAAGTACCCAGCGTCCAGTTATGTCGGCACACATCCCGATCCACATCCCCAAGAGGCCCATGTCCAGCACCACACCAAAGAAGTACCCGACCGGGATCCGGAGGGCGAAGTTGGTAATCAGCGAGATCACAAACGGGAACCGGGTGTCGCCCGCTCCGCGCAGCGCTGAGGCGTAAACGATCGCCAGCAGCAGCGGAATCTGAAAGGCTCCCAGTAACGAGAGGGGTGACGTACCGACTTCGCGAACGGCAGGGTCTTCGTGCATCAGCGAGAGGATTGGGCCAGAATAGAGCACGAACAGTAAGCTCGTCAGCACACCGAACAGACCGCATTGCAGGGCGGCTTCGTGACCTGCACGCCAAGCACGGTCCTGATCCTTTGCTCCCAGCGACTGCCCCACCAGTGTCGCCGCCGCCGCACCCCAGGCAACAGCAGGCAGATACGAAATCGCCTCCACCCGCACCCCAATGATGTGGGCGTTGAAGGCGACATTGCCTTCGCCTGAAATCATTCGCAAGAAGATGGCATGGCCGATCCAGGTGAGGATCCCTTCTGCTGCTGAGGGTCCGCCGATGGAAAGAATCCGACGGACCGTTGCTCCTTTGAGTTGCCATTCGCGCAGGTTCAACCGCAGGCCACTGGTTCCCATCACCAGCGACATGAGCAGCGCCAAAGCACCCAAAGTCCGGGAACAA
This sequence comes from Planctomycetaceae bacterium, assembly GCA_020426425.1. Taxonomy (GTDB): domain Bacteria; phylum Planctomycetota; class Planctomycetia; order Planctomycetales; family Planctomycetaceae; genus JACKHO01. The sequence goes on from JAGQQB010000300.1 coordinate 1,807, forward strand.
GTGGTGCCAACGACGATGCCATCGACCCCCATGGGAGCCAGCGGTCCCCAACCGTGGACCAACGCCATCGACAGCAGGACATTGAGCAAGTTGACCGCTCCGAGAATCCACATTGGCGTGCGCATGTCACCACAGCCTCGCAATGCTGCAGAGGCGACCAAGGTGAAGCTGGAAAAGACCAACCCGATCCCATCAATCCGCAGGTATCGCACAGCGATTGGCAATTCCTCGTTGCCCAACCCCATGAGTCGCGCAATGTACGGAGCGGCGGGAACAATGAAGATGAGGAACGCGATCCCCATTAACCACGCCAGTGCGACAGACCGATTCAGGACCTCGTTCGCCTGTTCACGCTGACCGGCTCCCCAGGCCCGGGCAATGAGGGCAGTGGTCCCAGTTCCGACGAGCGAGAACACGAGTGACGCGAACCAACCAACATACGCCGCCACGCCCACCGCTGACACCGCCGCCCGACTGGTTCCATCGGTCAAGTTGCCTGCGAGATAGACATCGACCGTGCCGACCAGAAAGTTCAGCATCTGTTCGCCGAGCACCGGCAACGCCAGCAGCATCATCGTCCGCCGAACAGGAGCCGAAAGCAGCGAATTCGATGCGGACATGGATCGACAATGGCGGAACGGAGGCGGTTGACGTTGCAGTGCAAAGACACGTGATCACGAAACAGGGTTCGCGGAGTCTAACAGGCGATCAGAGCGAATGGGACCAGTGAACAGAGAGCCTGCTCGATGGGGGGCTCAGCCGACAGATGGAGGTCGTCCCTGAGGCTGCCAGCGTCGGCGGCGTCCATCGGTTGACAGCGCATCCGAGTCGCAGGACGGGCCCCCTCGCATGAGATCCCCCCACGTGTGCGATGCGCACTCGTCCATCAGGTGTGCGCTGTCAGGACTCACCCTTGTTTGTTCGCGGGCAACTGGCGACAGTGCGGTGATGTCTGGATCGCTCACTTCATCCCATCTTGTGATATGCAACGAATTTCCAGTCTCTTGTGCCTGCTTCTGCTCTCTCCCTTCGCGGTCGCCTGGGGGGACGACACGTCGTCGGGTTTCCCTAATATCCTGCTGATCCTGGCGGACGATCTGGGGTATGGCGATGTCCGCTGTTACAACGATCAGTCCCGGGCTGCGACACCGCATCTGGATCAGTTGGCTCAGGCTGGGATGCGCTTTACTGACGCGCACAGTCCAGCGACGGTCTGTACCCCATCGCGATACAGTCTGATGACCGGCCAGATGGCGTTTCGCGTGCCGCGCGGTGGTACGGTGTTTACCGGCGTTGGCGGACCATCGTTAATTGCTCCAGAACGGCTGACACTCCCGGAGATGCTCAAGGCCAAAGGATATGCGACCGCCTGTGTTGGCAAGTGGCATGTCGGATTGACGTGCCGAGACACAGACGGTCAGCCGATTCATGAGCACGGGCTCGATGCGGTACGCCGCATCGACTACTCGCGACGGATTGAAGGGGGGCCGGTCGACCATGGATTTGACTCCTTCTTCGGCACCGCCTGTTGTCCCACGACCGACTGGTTGTATGCCTTCATCGAGAACGACCGGGTCCCGGTTCCGCCGACGATGCAGATCGACAAGTCGTTGCTGCCCAAGCATCCTTACGCCAACGATTGTCGGCCCGGGCTGATCGCCCCAAACTTTCCCATGCAGGAGGTCGATCTCGTCTTCCTGGAGCAAAGCCGCAAGTTCCTGACTGAGCATGTCCGCACTGAGCCCAAGCGGCCATTCTTCCTATATCATGCGACGCAGGCGGTGCATCTCCCGTCGTTTGCCGCGCCCAAGTTCGCTGGTGCGAGCGGGGCGGGACCGCATGGGGATTTCATTCATGAACTCGATCACCTCGTTGGCGAACTGCTAAAGACGCTCGATCAACTTGGCGTTGCCCAGAACACTCTGATCATCTTCTCCAGCGACAATGGTCCGGAAACCACCAGCGTGGTACACATGCGGATGGATCACGGTCACGATGGAGCGCGACCTTGGCGCGGGATGAAACGTGACGACTGGGAAGGTGGGCATCGTGTCCCGCTGCTTGTGCGCTGGCCCGGTCATGTTCCGGCAGCCAGCACGAGTTCTCAGTTGGTCAGTCTGACCGACATCATGGCAACCGTTGCCGCAGTTGTCGGGGCCGAACTTCCGCACAACGCCGCTGAAGATAGCTTCAATCTGCTGCCAGCTCTCGTTGACCAGCAAACTGAGCCCATCCGACAGTACCTGCTGGAACAGGCTTTCGGTGGCGAACGCACGTTGTCCATCCGTCGTGGCCCCTGGAAATATCTCGATCACACCGGCTCTGGCGGCAACCGATATGAGGGCAATCCCAACCTGGAACAATATGCCCTGCCCAACGCTGCGCCCGATGCACCGGGCCAGCTGTACAATCTCGATTCCGATCCGGGAGAAACCCGCAATTTGTATCACGAGCAACCGGAGATCGTCCGCGAGCTTAAGACACTATTGGATGAGTCGAAAGCCTCAGGCCGCAGTCGGCATGAAGCAGTCAACAATCAGTGATCGTCAATTCTTCTCCCCCAATCCCGCTCCGCCAGGCAGCGGGCACCTACTCAGGCAGCGGGCACCTACTCAGGCAGCGTCGGGAACGAGCACCAGCTGGCAGACGCACTCACTTCGGAATTCCCTCAACAATCCCGATTTGCCGCTTTCCCCGCTTGCCTGTTACACTCCCCTCTTCGTTCCGGCCAGGTTGGCTCGGACAGAGTGTTTTGGCATCGAATTCCATTCAGGCATCATGGCACGCCTCACTCAGGCTCAATTGCAGCAACTTGGCCACAACTTCGAGGAGCGGACTCCGGATGATCTGCTCCGCTGGGCGAAGGAGACGTTTGGTGATCGCGTTGCCGCGATTTCGGCGATGCAAGAG
>JAGQQB010000301.1 GCA_020426425.1 Planctomycetaceae bacterium
CAATCGCACAGTGAGTGCCAACTTGGGGATGAGTTACTCGATCTCGAACGTCTGCGCCGAAGCGGGCATGGAAAACGTACTGCGCTGGTGTGGCCGCTCGATGGATGAACGGGAACTCCGCAATCGGGTCAAGAACAAGATGATCCGCCCGACAACGATTCCGCAGACACTCGAAGCCCTCGAATTCGAACAGGCGGTCGCACGCGAGGCGCTGCGACTGGCGTACAAGCAACACAAGGAGTTCGCAACAACGCTCAAAGGGGTTCAACAACAGCGAACCGTCGGCGACACCTTCTCCCAACTCAGCAGTGGCCGCACCATCGTGGACGACATGCGGCTCAATTTGCTCGTCGCGTCCGGTGGGGTGCTATCCCACGCTCCGCAAATGCGGCAAACGGCGATGATGTTGCTCGATGCATTCGAGCCGGCAGGCGTCACTGAACTCGCCAAGGACAGCATCTTCATGATGCCGCACCTCGGCGTGCTCGCGTCAGTGCATCCAAAGGCGGCCCTGGAGGTCTTCGAGAAGGATTGCCTGGTCTACCTCGGCACCGCGATCGCTCCGCAAGGGCTCACCACCAAAGATCGTCCCTGCATGACCTACCGGCTCCAAGGCAGCACGCTGAACGAACAAGGCACGCTGCTGGGAGGCGAACTCAAAGAGTTTCCACTGCAGATTGGGGAAACGGTCGAAGCGATCCTGGAACCCGCGCGTGGCCTCGATCTCGGCGCCGGACCAGGACGGACAATCGAATGCACCCTCCGCGGCGGCACCGTTGGCCTGATCCTCGACGGCCGAGGCCGCCCACTGTGGCCTGCGAGTTGAATTGACGATGGTCTCCCTCACTTCGGGGCGCGTCTATCGGAATCGACCGACTTCATCGATTTCAAGGAGTTCAGCGGCTTCAATGTGCATCTGCCCCTCCGCGCCGCAACTCAACTCAACTCGTCCAAATCTCATGATCCAGGTCCAGCCAGGATGGCAGCCGACAGGGATCAGGTAGGTGTGCGGCAGTCCATCGGCAGCGACGTCAAACTGCAATCGGGTTGTCGTTGAGGACAAACTCTCGTCATACAGTTCGATTACGCAGGCTGCAGATGACGCGCCCCCACCGATCCGCCCGCTCCTGGCAACGAAAGCATCCACGGACAAAGTCACCTTCAGGAAATTCCACTCGCGGGGAGTGAAGTTGGCATCCAGCTGGTATGCGTGGACATTCCCAGGGTGATCGAGCGACTCCGACCAGGAGAGCATCTGCCGACCCCGCACGTATGCCTCAAGATCCGCCAAACGGACAGTGCCCCACACCAACGGAATCCGTCCAAAATGCATTTCTGATGGTGCAAATCCCGCTGGGAGTTCTGTTAAGCCTGACCATCCATGTTCTGCGAGTCGTGCAAACGGAAATCGTTGAGGCACGTCCTCGGTCAATTGGGTCGGGTAAGGCGAGAGTCCGAGGCTCACATCGGCTGGCCGATATTCTCGCAACACGGCAGTAGCAAGCATCCAGTGACGCAGTAGGCCGGCGATTTCGTCACAGGGACTCCATCCCCAAATGATCAACGGCGTACGATTCCGCCTTAGATCGCCGATGGCACGCGCTTGTTCCGCAGGTGACCCAATGCAATACGCCAGCGCATGACGAGTTGGGTTGTGGCGCTGTTGTTCGATATTCGCAAGCCCATAGTCCACCGCCCATAGGAAATCGCCGTCATTCAGGACTGAGGCAATCTGCGAATTCGGCCCAAGCAGCAGTTGCTCGTCCTGTGGCATCTCGCGCAGCATCGAAAGGAAGCGGGGAAGACTAAAGTGCTCTGTGGGCAGCGTTGAAAGCGAGAAGTACAACAGGTAGGCAACGACAGAGTACTCCATTCCCCTTCTACGAAACCTCAGCCGAAAGGTCGCCAGTCGGACGAGGGAAAACAGCAGTAGTGGCCACAGAATCAGCGCTGGCAGGACCGCCGCATTCAGGTGTAGTTGGTCTGAACGACCAATTCCTCGATGCAGAAACAGCGCACATGTCGTCAAGAGCAGTACTGAGTACGCCCGTTTTAGTGGGGAGAGCGATTCAATCGCTGCCGCTGCACCGGCAGCAAACAAACCGAGCCCCACAAGTGCATTCCGGAAGGGACGGTGCTGATACCACGCGTCTCCCATGGGCAGCCCATAAAATGAAGAGTAGTTCCGCATGTAGTCCCCAATGATCAGCCAGTATTCACGAATCGCCGCCGGACCAGACAGCCAATAGATCAGTGCGGAGACACATCCTCCAGCCATCAGCAGCAGCCCCGCTAACTGACCTGCAATGGGAATGTACCCTGCGAGGCACGTTGGTCGACGTTGCGAGAAGATGATCGCCAGTACCGCCGCAGCGAGGAACGGGACACCAATGTCCACTCCACAAATCATCAGCAGGGCTCCGATCAGCCCGAGCGGAATCCATGCGCGGCTGCGAAACCTACCCAGTGAGTGCATTGCCAGACCAACACCACACAGGATGAGCGCACCTCGAATGCCGCCTACAAGGACTGCATCGTCCGTGACGGAGTGACTTAAGAGCAGGCAGCAACTGGCGGCCCAGATGCCGGTGACCAGCGTCCACATGCATGATCGCATCCAGGCACTTGCGATCATGCAAGCCCCCAGCACGATACCGACTGGCTCCAACTTGAAGGTTAGGTCTGTCGCTGCGACCGTATGTCCAAAACATGCGCGTGAGAACAGGCTGAGAAAGAACTCCGTGCTGCGCAATGGAAAGACTTCAGTGACCAGACGACGACCATGCTCAAATTCCCAGACAGCGGAGAGGATCTGCCCCTCGTGGAATGCATCCATCTCGTTGCGATGGCGTCCTGGGAAGAACGGTGAGTCCGGCCAGAATGCGATCACCAAGAGTAGGGTCGCAAGCCACTTCACGAACGATCCCCGCAGGCTGCGAACCTCCGACAGCGTTGCAGCGAGCGCTGCGATGCATAAACAGGCACAGCACCAGTTCAGTCCAGGCTGACATAGTAAAATGGCTGCGGGAAGCCCCCACGGGAGATACCGTCGCCAATTCCTGGCAAGAGAGAATTGCCACACCACGTCCAAGCCACCAGGACAGAGACTGCGCAACGGCAGGCCAAGCCGAATCAACAGTGCAGTGGCTGCGGAGGCTAGGAACAGGTAAGCAGCGTCAAGAACCTGATTAATGGGTGAAAACTGTTGCACGAACATCATCAGACATAGTCCGCAAATCCAGATCGTCCATCCTGAGCCCAGCATCGATCGGATGATTGGCCGCAACGCGTCTTCAAGTGCAATCGCCACAACGAGCAGCAGGATCAGCAAGGCTCCGCCTCGGGAATGCAGCATGATGCCCCAGGCGAGTAGCAGGCCCCCCGCCAGCGTGTAGATGGTTGGGATCATGCTCCAGAATCGCTCTACAGCGATCGACCGCATCACCAGCAATGGCAGCAGAACCGCCAGGGAGATGAACACAAAACTTGTTGGCGGATTCCCAAGTGATCGTGAGGCAAGTTCGGTGGCTGCCCCCCAAACGCACAGGCTCAGCCCCAGTACAGGCAACGCTGTTGAAACTGAGACCTTCAGGGTACCGAACCACCTCCCCAGCCGGAACGCACACCAGAACGCTGCTGCAATCGACAACGTATACAGGAGCGGAATTCGACCACCGGCCAGAATCAAGCACAGCCACAACAAGCCCCATGCGAGAGGCTGCTGAACTCTTTCTGGCAGGCGCCGTGCCCACAGATGGATGACCGGGGATACCAAACAGATCACTGCCAGGAACGCATGGAGAGCGTTGCGTTCTCCCCGCTCCGAATACCCGTCAAACCCGCGAAACAACGAGACGCCGATGACATCGACCGAATCAGCCTGCGTGATCCCCAACACAAACAGCAGAGCCACCCAACCAGCGGTGACTGCCCCGCAGACGGCAATAATCCACCGCGCAAGTCGATTGCCCTCTTGTGACGAGTCGGCACTGCTGAGGATCGGTTGCACGTCGCGAATGCACCCTTCCGAAAATAATTGACGGCGGTCTGCCGATCATCATAGCAGACGCCCGCCGCACCTACCCCGCTACGCGCAGCCGAACTTCTTCTGACTTCAGCGACACGATGCAGATGCCGAGTTTGTCGGCGAGTTCGATGACCTCTTCCTCGTCGAGCAGAATCGTCATTCCGCTTTCGATAGCCAGTACGCGAGCGCCGGCTTCGCGCATGGTTTGAATCGTTTGCATGCCGACGGTCGGGACATCGAACCGCATGTCCTGGCTTGGCTTGGCGACTTTGATCACGCTCATGCCGCCGCGACGACACAGCGTACCAGCACGACGGATGCACTCGTCGGTCCCTTCAATTGCTTCCACGGCGATGACGGCAGTGTCGTTGACGATGATCGTCTGACCGACATCGAGCCGGCCCATTTCTTTGGCAATTTCCCAACCGAACAGCACGTCTTTCCATTGAGCGGCGGTCGGCTGGCGCTGGGTCAGGAATCCGTGCTTCACGAGGATCTCCGGGCAAAACTCAAGTGCTGATTTAAAGTGAATCCCATCACGGGCGAACTCACGAATCACGGCGAGCAACAGCGTGTCGTCTTTCTTGTTCTCAGTGCAGTACCGATACCACATATGCAGCGTCCGCCAGTCCGGCAGCAGGCGCAGGATGCGGAACGGATCGAACAACACCCGCTTTTCGACC
>JAGQQB010000302.1 GCA_020426425.1 Planctomycetaceae bacterium
TCCGCACTGGGAAGACATTGATGAGTTGTGTCAGGTCGCGGTGCGGCTGGGTTGCCAGAGCATTGAACTGATTGACCCTGAGCACTGGCCTACGCTCAAGAAGCATGGGCTGACCTGCGCGATTGCTGGCAGCCACGGCTTCCCGACCGGGTTCAATAATCGCGATCAGTGGGAGGAATGTTTGGACAAGTTGCGGACGCGCATTGAACAGTGTGCCGAGTTTGGCGTGAAGAGCGTGATCACGTTCACCGGGATGGCGAACGGCCTCAGTAAGGAAGAAGGGGCGAAGAACTGCGTGGAGGGGCTGAAGAAGATCGTCGGACATGCCGAGAAGCACGACGTGACCGTGTGCCTGGAAATGCTCAACACCCGCGACGACACGCATCCCATGAAAGGGCATCCTGGCTATCAGGGAGATGACTGCGACTACTGCATCGACATTCTCAAGGCGGTTGGTTCGTCGCATCTGAAACTGTTGTTTGACATCTACCATGTGCAAATTATGAATGGCGATGTCATTCGCCGGATTCATCAGCACAAGGAGTATCTGGGGCACATCCACACGGCCGGCAATCCTGGTCGCGCTGAACTCGATGACGTCCAGGAGATCAACTATCCCGCCGTGATGAAAGCGCTGCTGGACGTTGGCTACGAAGGGTACGTGGGTCAGGAGTTCATCCCCACCCGCGATGCCTGGACCGGACTGGCCGAAGCGGTCGCCCGCTGCGATGTCTGAGCGATCGTGCGTTGACCTGCTGGAGCAGGCGGAGGAGACGTGAACGCGGCACGCAAGTCGACGTCAGCGGCGCGGACGCGCGGGCCTGCGGTGCAGGCTGCGCGGCCTCAGCTGCCGTGGTGGGAACTGTTGCTCGTCACGTTGCTCCTCGTCCGGTGTTTCGTGCCTGCAGAGGGGACTGATCGTGGTTTGACACTGTGGTTGGCCGCCGCCTCCTACGGGCTGTTTGCGGTCGATATGTGGCGACGGTGGCGCGAGCAATGGAGATTGTCGCTGCGACGACCGCGGCTGGCGAGTGTTGGGGTTGGTCTGCTGGTTGGCGGACACCTGATCTCTGCCGCATGGGCAACCTTTCGCGGCGGCGACGTGCGGGCGATCCTCAACTACGCCTGGGAGTGGGGCAGTGTGGCGGCCTTGGCCGTGTCAGTTGGCGGTGTCATGCAGTCTGCATCATTCCGACGACTCGTATTGACGGCGATCTTGACCACGGGTGGTCTGTTGGCAGGGCTGGGGTGTTGGCAGCACTTCGTCTGGTATCCCCGCATCGCGGCGACCGCTGACCGACTGGCGGTGTTGGAGTCCTCCGGTCGAACGACCGAAGCCGAGCAGCGCGAGTATGAACGGCTGCTGACGCAAATTCCGGAGTGGAATTCCACCAGCGAGACTGGTCGTAAGTTACTGCATGCCCGCATGGCGAACAGCCAGGAACCGATTGGCGCATTCGCGCTGGCGAACACCTTCGCCGGGTTCCTGCTGTTGCCGCTCCTGTTGGGGTGGGACATCGTTGTCGGTGCCCGGCGCTTGCGCGGACGGCTCGTGTTGGTCGCCGTTTTGGTGGGGATCGCCTACTGTCTGTTGTTGACGAAAGGACGCACTGCGTATCTGGGCGGGCTGGTGGGAATTGTCCTGTGGGGACTGCTGCGACTAAGACGTGGCGGCGCGACGGGTGCACGCGTGTCGTCAGGACTCCTGGTTGCTGGCGGACTGGTCGTGGTCGGCGTGGGTCTTGCGATCGTGACTGGATCTCTCGATGTCCAGGTGCTGAGCGAGTCGTCCAAGAGTCTGCGTTACCGGATAGAATACTGGTCGGCGACGCTGTCGTTGCTGCGAGATCATCCGCTGTTGGGCTGCGGACCAGGGAGCTTTCGGCAAGTGTATCAGCAATACAAACTGCCCGGTTCTAGCGAGGAGATCCTCGATCCCCACAACTTCGTGCTGGATGTCTGGGCTAATGGAGGATTGCTCGCGCTCGTGGGGATGGGGCTGATCGTCGCAGGGGGCGCACACAGTCTATTTCGCGCTGTGAGGAAGGATCCAACTCCAGAAGACTCCACAACAACGACTGATGTGATCGCCCAACCGACCTGGTTTCACGCGCTGTGCGGTGGGCTGCCGCCACTGGTAGCGCTTGCGGGGCGACTGGCATTCGAGGGCTGGTTTGATCCCACGCTTGCGTTGCTTGTTCCGGGAGGCATGTTGCTTGCAACGCTGCTTTGGCAAAGTCCCGTGACGCCCAGCGCGACTGGCTGGCTGGTCGCCTGGGGGGCGATCGTAACGCATCTGTTGGGAGCGGGCGGGATCGGCATGCCCGCGATCTTGCAACTGGTGCTGCTTGTGTGGGGGCTAGGATGCGTCGAGGAGGACTCGTCGTCAGAGACGAATACTGCGCAGGCGGCTCATCCCGAGCCTGCCGCGACGACCGGCCGTCCAACATGGTCGTCAGCCGCCAGTGATCGAGTCTGGCTCAGCGGCATTGGCACAGGTCTCATTGCCTTGCTGGGCTGCCTGTGGACTGGTGTGATTCCCGTGATCGCGGTGCAGGAGTCGCTCACAGCCGCGCGGGCGATGCAGTCCCGCAATGAGCGACAGGCGCAAACGCTCCTGGAACTCGCGGCGACGCAGGACTCGCTTTCGCCCGAGCCGTGGCAGGAACTGGCGCTCTTGCATATGGGGCGTTACCGTCGTTCGCCACGCTGGAATGAGGCAGACTTCACGGCGGGGATCGAGGCACAACTGGCCGCGATTCGGCGCGATCCGCTGGCGGGCAAACGCACCCACCTGCTTGGGCAGTCATGGGCTGTGCGATTCGAGCAGACCCAGGAGCAGGCCGATGCCCAGTCCGGAATCGAGGCCTTTCAGGCAGGGCTGAAGCAGTACCCGACCTTTGTTCCACTGCATGCCGATCTGGCCGAACTGCTAGCGGCGGCGGGGCAATCGGCTCGGGACGAAGCCCGGCAGGCGCTGCGGCTGAATGAACTCAACCGAGCGGCCGGACACATCGATAAGCTGCTGCCGGAGGATCAGGCGCAGCGGCTGCGGCAGTTGGCAGATGCCGTTGACGCCGATCCCAACGAATAGAGTGAATCGTGTGATTCACCCAATTCAGTTCTGACTGCCAGCGTCATTCTCATCGCCGGAAAGATCAAACGGCACTGAGGCTGGATTCGTCGGTTGCGGTTCCGGCTTCTTCGTCGTCGCCTGCAGTTGCATGCCGACACCGGCCACCAGCAGTACTCCGACCAGGACCATCGCCGCGATCACCCAGATCTGATAGTACTGGAGGTACTCCGCCAGCGTTTCCGGTCTTTTGTCGGGGACGCGGAAGCTGGAGGGCGAGACACGGACCGGGACGTCGTCTGGATTTGCGGCGGAACGCATGTCGGGATCGGACGCGGGCAGTTCGACCGATGGCGTTTCGGGAGCGATCGGCGCTAACGGCGATGGCTTTCGCTTGCGTTTGGAGGCGCGGCTGTCTGTTGGTTGCAGGGGCGCGATGGGCGCGGCCGCCTTGCGGGCTGGCTGAGTGGAATGTCCTGCCGTCGTCCCTGAGGCTGAGCTTGAGGTGGAGACGGCATCGAGCCCAACCAGCCGACCTACGACTTCGGGGTGTTCCCGGCGCCACTGATTGCCCCCATGTTCAATCAGCCACAGGCCAAGATCTTCGGCGGCGTCGGTCGCGGTCTGATACCGGTCTTCCTTTCGCTTGGCCATCATGCGATTCACAATCGCGGCGAGGCTGTCGGGAACGTCTTCTCGCTGCTTCTGAATCGGTGGAGGGGACTTGGTCTGGTGTGCGAGGAGCCGCTGAACAAGTGTGCCATCGGTAAACGGGGGATGTCCGGTCAGCGCGAAATACAAAGTGCAACCCAGGCTGTAGATGTCGGCCCGGGCATCGACCGCATGACTGTCGACCGCCTGTTCAGGGGCAAGGTAGTCCGCAGTGCCGAGCACTTTTTCATCGTGCTTGATCGTCAGCGATTCTTCTTCGGTCTGATTAAAGAACCGCGCCAGTCCCAGATCGAGCAGCTTGACGGTTCCCTTATGGTCGACCAGCAGATTGCCAGGCTTGATGTCGCGGTGAATCAGCCCTGCTTGGTGAGCATGCGACAACCCTTCCGCTGCCTGACGGATGTACTCAGCGGCAGTCACCAGGTCGAATGGTCCCTCGCGTTCCTGCAGATGTTCGAGGTCGGACCCTTCCACGTACTCCATGACCAGGAAGTGGATTTCGGTGCCGGCTTCCACTTCCATGTCGACGTCGTAGGCGCGGACGATGTTCGGGTGGTCCAGGGCGGCGACCGCTTCGGCTTCACGATGGAATCGTCCCAGGTAGGACGTGTCCTTGACCTTGTTGGCGGGCAGCACCTTGATCGCGCAGCGCCGCTTCATGCGGACGTGTTCGGCCTTGTAGATGGAACTCATTTCGCCGCGGCCCAACAGATCGAGCAGGCGGTAGCGACCAAGGATGAAGCCTTTGAATTTTCCCTGCAGCAGCTTTTCGACCTGCCAGCGCGTAACAAGTTCGCTCTTGACCAGTTCGTCAGCAAGCGTGTTGGCGTCATTCATGTCGACGCCTGCTTCCTTGAACTTGCGCAGCGCCTCATCGAGCTGGTTCGCCGGAACCAGTCCGCTTTGACGAACACCAGCCAGAAACGACTCTGCTGTCAGTTTAAGGGCCATGA
>JAGQQB010000303.1 GCA_020426425.1 Planctomycetaceae bacterium
CGACTGGGGGTGGAGCACGATCCGCTCTATTTGCAGGGGGATCTGGAGCAACCGCTCAAGTTCACGGCTCCGGCATTGGAACTGCTGCCGGGGAATGACCCGAACCGACTGCTGCGTCGTCAGGAACTGTTGACGACGATCGATGACGCCCGGCGGGAGTTTGATCGGCTCGCGACAGCCCAAACCTGGAATCGGCAGCAGTCACGCGCGATCGACCTGTTGTCCTCCTCGACCACTTCGACCGCGTTCGACGTCGCTCAGGAGCCGGAGGCGATTCGACGTCGGTACGGCGAGACCGTGAATGGCATGAGCCTGCTGCTGGCCCGCCGGTTGGTGGAAGCACAGGTGCCATTCATCACCGTGTTCTGGATGGGTCACGGCATCAACTCACCACTGGCCAAGAAGTGCCGTAGCGGCGGCAGTTGGGACACACATGGCAACAACTTCAATTGCCTGAAAGAGGACCTGCTACCCGAGTTTGATCGTGCGTTCTCCGCACTCGTCGAAGACCTTGCGCAGCGAGGTTTGCTTGATGAGACCCTCCTGCTGGTGACCAGCGAGATGGGCCGCAAGCCGCGTATTGGTGATCCTCGCAGTGGGGGCGAAGGAGGCGCAGGACGCGATCACTGGACTCATTGCCTGACCGACGTGATGGCCGGAGGCGGCATTCGCGGCGGACAAACCTACGGCAGCAGCGACCGCTACGCCGAGTACCCCGCCGATCGACCGCTTACTCCCGCTGATGTTACCAAGACGGTCTACCATGCCATGGGCATTAGCAATCTGGAAGCCGAAGATGCACAGGGGCGAGCGTATCAGTTGCTCGCTGAGGGGCAGGCGGTGCAGGAACTGTTTTGAGCGGAAATTCGAAATCCGAATCTCGAAATTCGAAACAAGCACGAAATCAAAAGGACCAAGAGCGTGCTTCTTGTTCCGAACCCAGTACGCACGCTTTGAGATCGCGTCGGTCATTCGTGTATTGAACTCGTTCCGGATGCTGAGCTTCCGCCCTCACATCTCCTGCAGCGCTCCGTCGATGATGCTCAGGTAAAAGAACGCGAGCTTGAAGATCATCACGATGACGAATGTCGCGACGCCAGCCCAGATGAGCCATCCGGCCGCCATGGCCATCGCGGACATGCTGCGACGTGCGTCTTCTTCAAACTGACCGCTCAGTCGGTCGAGTGTTTCCGGTACGGTTCCCGAGGTTTCACCGACCTCGACGATGTGGATGAATTCCAGTGGGAACAGTTCGGTTTGGGCCAACGCGTCAGTCAGTGTTCCACCAGCCTCGATGTCGGTGACGACTTGCTGCGTCGCGCTGATGAAGGCTCCGTTGCCGGTGGCTTTCAGACTCGCTTCCAGGCTGTCATCAATCGGCATCCCGGAATCTTGCGTAAGATGAAACGCCCACGAGAATCGCGCAATGGCAAACGAACGCATGCAATGCCCGAGCACCGGCACACCCAGCAAGCTGCGATGGACCAGTCGCAATCCGGTCAACGATGCCGCCGCGAACTTGTACACCAGGAATGCCGCCGCCACGCCCATCGCCCAGCCGCCAAACCAGTAAGCGGCTCCTTCGGCACCAATTAGCCCCCAGCCGAGGATGTCCATCGTTTGCCCAGTCATGGACGAGATCCAGCCGAGCAGATAGATCAACCCGCCGATGATGCAGATCGCCGCCAACAGTTGAACCGCAGGCATCGTGATCTGACTGAGGAAGGCGCGCCACAGCCGCAGGTTATTTTCATAGTGCTGCGCCAGCGCATGCAGGACTTCCGGCAAATTCCCCGTCTGTTCAGCGACATCGATCATGTCGCAAAACAGCTCGGGAAAGTAGTTTCCCTGTGAGCGAAACGCGGCCGTGATGCCCTCGCCCGTCTTGAGTTGCTGACAGACATCCTCCAGCACCGTTCGTTGCCGACCGTGGGCCTTGCTGGCGAGTTGCCGAAACGACTTGATCACGTCCACGCCCGCATGCAGCGAGGTGGAGAGCGAACGGCACATGAGTGCCAATTGCCGCGTGGAGATCTTTGACGTCAACATGGGGCATCAGCTGTGGGGAGGATCGGCTTCCGCATCGTCCGCTGGATGCCGCGCATCGGCAACTTCGGTGATTACTTCCTGCTGAGCGGTGGCCTCGACCCCATCGCCAGATTGCTTGCGGCACACGGAAACGACCATGTTCGAGAGTTCCAGCGTCCATTCCACCGCCCACATGGGTGGCAGTTCATAGTGTGAGTGTTCGGGAGCGCGAAAGATGAGCGTCGAATTCGGGCTGGTGACATCCTCCCGCGCCAGACGACGCAGCGACAGCCACAGTGGTGACTCTGGAACGATGTCGGACACCATTCTGTACGGAGGGTCAAAGAAGATCAGGTCGAATGGCGTGAACTGATCCGAGTTGCCTTTGGGGCGGAAGGAACAGCGACGGACATCGGCGGGCCAGACGAGCGTGGTCTCTTCACACTCGAGCATCTCAATGTTCTGTCGCAACAGGTCAATCGCCTTACGATCTTTCTCGATGAAGGTGACGCACCGCGCGCCGCGCGACAGCGCTTCGAGTCCAATTGTCCCCGTCCCGGCGAATACGTCGGCGACGCGGGCGGCTCTCACCCGTTGTTCCATGCGTTCAAACAACGTTTCTTTCACCCGGTCGGTGATGGGCCGTGTCACCATGCCCGGATTGGTGAACAGTTTGCGGCGGCGATAGCGTCCGGCAATGATGCGCATGAGTGTGAACGTCAGAGGTTAAGGGGAGAACTACGTTGAGGTCGGTTGAAGATGGGAACGCAGCACTTTTACGAGTCGGTGAGGATGCGTGACATACGGATAGATGCCCGTGGTGTGCATTGCCGTTGACTCTGCCTGCGGCAGATTGTGTTCGAGTTGTTCCAGTTGGGCCTGTGCGTGAGGGCCTTCGCCTTCCCCATGCAACAGCATGACCGGTTGCCGTACGGTCGACAGATCGACACCTTCCCAGTTTGTGCGGGCGGACAGCAATCGTCGGGCGACTTCGGCGGTCTTCTGTTTGCGCAATTCGCCGAGCAGAAAGCCAAATCGACTCTCGTCAAAGGGCGGAAACCAGACGCGATGATTCTGAATCTGCACCGGTAACCAGCCGGGAACGTTCTTCAACCGCCCCGGAAACCAGAGTCCCGCCTTGAGCAGCAGGCGTTCGCGCAAGGTGAGTCGCTGCCCCGAGCCTCCTTGCAGAATCGCTCTTCGCACACGCTCCGGACGCAGACGCATTAGTTCGAGCGCGGCATCCATGCTCGTGCCGCTCGCGAAGAGATCGACAGGTTCGGAACTGAAGGTGGTGATGACTTGTTCCAGAACCGCAGCCGATCGCGCCGTGAGTTCAGAACAGCGCGGCGGCTTTCTCCACTCGATGTTGCCGAGCATCAGGCAGCGAAACTCATCTTTGAGGAGCCACGCCGTGAGTGCGAACAGGCGATGCGTTCCCGCTGCCGGGGGAAGGAACACCAACGGCAAGCCGGAGCCAAACTCCAAGCCCTCCACACGCACACCCTCAGCAGCGAATTCCAAGGGGCGAGACGCCTCCAGCACACCTTGTACAACTTGCTGCCAGGCAAGCGGTGTGGGGCACGGTTCCAGGGCCGGTGGACGATCAGGTGCGGAAATGGGGTCGGTCATTCAGCGAAACGACATCGAAACGACATCAGGTGGAGAAAGCAACACGCAGATTGAAGCATTGCTGATCGCATTGCAAACGGGTCTCACGGCGATTCCCACGATTCTCAGGGGACCAGCGTGGCGCAAGGGGTTTCTCATCGGCAAACAAATCTGCGATCTTCCTGTCGTGCAGTGTCCCTCCCGCATATGATTACGCGGTGTTGAAAACCTCAGTTGGACGAATTTTCGGGCAGTTTCGGTTTAGTCCAGGCATGCTCGCATGACAGATCACGCTTCGCCGTCAACCTCACCCGCTCCGGCGCGAAAGGCGGTTCGTGCCATTGGTCCCCGCCTCAGGTGGTTGTTCACCATCGTGTTGGTGGCCATTTCGTTGCTGATGGCGAATTCGGCCTATCTGGTGACGATTACCTTCCTGCAGTGGAAGTGGCAGGAGACATTCGAGAACTATTTCTACCACTGCATGTTCCTGGCGCACCTGGTGCTGGGACTGCTGCTGATTGTCCCCTTCCTGGTGTTTTCGCTGATCCACATGTGGAACACCCACGACAGGAAGAACCGCCGCGCGGTGCTGGTCGGCTACGGACTGTTTGGCGTGAGCCTGATCCTGCTGCTTTCCGGCCTGCTGCTGTTTCGTGTGGATGGGTTCGAGATCAAGCATCCTGGAACGCGATCGGCCGCGTATTGGGCGCACGTGATCAGCCCGCTCTTCGCCATCTGGCTGTATGTCCTGCATCGACTGTCAGGGCCCCGGATCAAGTGGAAGATTGGCGCTACGTACCTGACGCTGGTGGGCGTGTGCGTCGCCGCGCTGGCGGCGCTGCATTCTCAGGACCCTCGGCAATGGAATGTGGCTGGTCCTGCGTCAGGGGAGCAGTATTTCCATCCCTCGCGTGCGCGGACGGTCTCAGGCGATTTCATTCCAGCGGAAACGCTGATGATGGACGAATACTGCCGAGAATGTCACGCAGATGCCCACAAGGGCTGGTTGCAGAGCGCGCATCGCTTCAGTTCGTT
>JAGQQB010000304.1 GCA_020426425.1 Planctomycetaceae bacterium
GCGGTTGCGGTGGTTGAGCCAGGAAGATCGTCTCGCTGGTGGTGGTTGCTGTCGGCTGTTTGTTGCGGATTGGGAGTGTTGACCAAAGGACCCGTCGCGGTCGTGCTCGTCGCGCCTCCGCTGATTGCCCATAGTTGGCTCAAGCGGCTCGATCTGCGTCGACAGCTTGGACCCTGGTTGATGTTTGGCGCCATCGTCGCGGCGATCAATCTGCCGTGGTATCTCGCGATTGCCCAGAAAGCGCCAGAGTTCTCCGGTTCATTCTTCTGGGAGCACAATGTTGCGCGCTTCCTGAGTGGGTCGAATCACCCGAACCCCGGTTGGTACTACTTGCCCGTGTTGCTGCTGGGCTGGATGCCCTGGGGCCTGCTGCTGTTTCCTTTGATCCAGTTCCTGGCCTCCCGCGATGAACGGTGTCGCGAGCAACGTCCCGCGAGCATTGGTCTGCTGGCGATCGCGGCCGTGTGGTGTCTGGCTTTCTTCTCGGTTTCGCGAGGGAAACTGCCGACGTACATCGTCCCCTGCTTTCCCGCAATCGCGTTGCTGCTGGGCCATTATCTGCAATGCACGCATTCACCATTCACGTATGGGATTTCCCTGGCACCAGTGCAGAAACTTTTCCGCCAGGGGGCAGTATGGGTGGCGCTGGCCGGAATGGTGTTTCCCGTTGTGATGTGGAAACTCGAAATCGAAACGGGCAAAGTCGCGGTGTTCCACTCGCTGTTGTGGTGTGTTGTGATGTGTGGGTTCGTTCTGTGGGGGCGGAAGTTGTCGCCGCGTATGACCTATGCGGCCTTTTGCGTAGTCGCGCTCGTGGTCACGCTGGAAGGGTCGCATCACCTGTTCCCGGCCTGGGCCGTGAGGCGCAGCGTGATCACGCCGGATTCGCAATTACTAACCGAAATGGGCGATCATCGGTACGCAGTCGCTTGCCTGCAGCAGAGTCCCGGTTCGGTACCGTTCTATTTGAATCGGGAAGATGTCGTGCTGCTGCGCTGCGAAGAACCAGAGAGAATTGTCGACTACGTCGCGCATTCCGATCATGGGTTCCTGATCGTGGATGAGAGCGTCCCGGATGATCGACTCCAGCGATCTATTCCGAGAACCCACGCGCTGGAGCAACTGAGCTCTGGTCGGAATGGCCGCATCTTTCGGATTCATGCCGTGGCAAGTCATGCGCACGATGTTTCGGCGGACAGTGGGATCATCCGCGTGCAGGCGAGGGTGCAGAGTGACGCGCCGAGTGAAGTTGTGACGCAGTAAGCGGTCAGTGGCGATTGTCGTTGTCGGCTTGACGGGTCAAGCGGCGGATCGTTGTTCCGTTTGGACCGGGGCATCTTTAGACAGCGCCGCAGCGGCAGGTTGCGGACCGTTCGACTTGGATCCCGGGCCTGATGGTCGACCGATGAGCGACAGCAGCGCGGGCAAGAAGACAAGATCGCCGCCGACGGCGGTCATAAGCAGGATCGCCATCAGCCAGCCGAAGCGAACCGTGGGCGAGAAACTACTGCCGGTCAGGGCGAGCATACCACAACTGGCGATCAACGCTGCCTGAAAGATCGGGGCCCCGGTGTGGGCGAGCGCTTCAAAGGCGGCGCGATCGGCGGGATAGTTTTGTTTAAGATGCTGTTTATAGATCACCAGAAAGTGGAACGTGCCATCGACCGCGATGCCCAATGCGATGCTGGCGGTCATCATCATGCCGATGTCAATCGACTGTCCCAGCCAGCCGAGCACGCCAAACACGACAAAGATCGGCGCCAGGTTCGGAAGCATCGCGAACGTCGCCGTACGAATGGATCGGACGGAGCAGGCCATTACCGCGCCGATGATCAGGAATGCGGTCGCGAAGCTCTCCCAGAACCCTTGGAAGATTTGCTGCTGCGCCTGGCCCAGTAGCGGGGCGATGCCGGTCAACTGGACTGGCTCGTCGCCCAGCATGGTCTTGAGTTCGGCGAACGCGACTTCCTTGTCTTCGGTTGTCTCCCCCTGCACGCGCGCCGAGATGCGCCAGTAGCGTTCCCCCACTGACATGTAGTCGCCTCGTTGACCGCTGGCCTGCGCACGCGAGAACATGCGGGCGGCTTCGAGAGCGCGACTGGGAAGTTCCTGCGGAAAGAAACTCGCCATCGACATGGTGTGCCGAACGGCGGGGTGTTCAGCGATCTTCGCTTCGATCTCGCGAACGCGATTCAACTTTTCGACGAACGACATGTCCTCGACACCGAAGTCGACAACGGCTTCGATCGATTCTACGTTCGTCAGTTCCCGTTCGCACTGCAACAGATCGGACACGACCTTGCTGTGCTGTGGCAGAAAGTCCAGAGGGTCGATCTTTGGCTTGAGCCAGACGAGACCGATCGATGCCAGCAGCACAACGACCACGCACACCTGCGTAATCGGTCGGGCCTGATGGATGATGGCATGCGCCCAGGTGCTGACTCGGTCTTCGCGTGTCTCCTTGATCGGCTTGACCGCATGTGGCCAGAGCACAAGCAGGCAGGGTGTGAACCCCAGGCCGGCAATCACCGAAGAGATCGCACCGATTGCTCCGGCGAGACCAAACTGACGCACCGGCGCGATGTCGCTGATCATCAGCGAGAGCAGTCCGATCGTGGTTGTCAGCGTGGCCAGCACGCAGGGCTTCCAGGCGCGGCGCATCGCCGCGCCAAGCGGATCCAGTTCGCCCAGCATCGATTGGTAATAGTGGACGAAATGCACCGCGATGGCCAGTGTGAACACCATCACCATCACCGGCAGCGCGGCAAGGATGAAGTTCATTTCGCCGCCCACCAATTTGAGCGTGGCTTGCGTCAGTTCGATGGCGAACAGTGTGATCAGCAGGATGGAACTGGCGAGTTTCCAGTCGCGCGTGGTGGCGTACAGCAACACAAAGCTGATGAGCATGTTGATGACAAAGAACGCGCGATTCTGTTCCACGCCACCCAGGAAGTTCAGCTCGGCGACGACGACCGGCGCCCCGGTCAGCAGGATTCCATCGTCGAGCAGCTGGCAGTATGCCAGCACCTCGCGGACTTCACCGACCGTCCCCGCGCGATTGGCCAGACCAGAGTCCGAGAGGAGGGCGACGACACCGACCATGTGTCGATCGCGCGAAATGGCCAGGCCGGTGAGTCGGGAGTCGATCACGTCGTCGGGCACACCCAGGTCAGCCATGAGGGTGCCGAGTCGGTCGGGCGTCCAGACTTGGCGGACGCCGGACAGGCGTTCCAGGCGCCCGGCGAGCGCTTCAATCAATGAGGCGTCGGCAAGCGAATTCGGCACGCCCACCAGGATGACTTCTTCTGCTCCGAACTGGTCCTTGAACCATTCGTACTCCGTCCGCACCTGGGACTCCATGGGGAGCCAGGTCTCGATGTCGTTGTTGGCCGGAATCCGCTCTCCCTCATAGATGAGATAAGGGAGCAGCAGGAGCCCGACCAGCACGATGTGTTTCGAGTATCGTCGGTAGAAGGCGGACATGAGATTTCAGCGTGGAGGAAATCAGGAAGAAGCGTTCGGGTGCTCGGTCTCGTCAAGCCCGCGATGTTGCCCTACCACAGGATCTCCAGGCCCACGTTCCCACCGTGCAAGATGACTTCGCCGGTGTTGTTCACTCGATAAATTCGATTCCCGAGGAAGTCCCGCGAGACACTTCCCGGTTGATCTCCAGCCAGCCCCACCCCAGCCAGGAAGATGGCCTCGTAGCCGCCGACCAAGTTGATGTAGTCGGTAAGCGAGATGATTGCGCGGAAACCGAGGTTCCCGGCGAAGGCTGCCGCCGTTTTGCGATCGACCGCATGACGTACATACTGGGCTGTGGTGTCGCCCGTGCCAACGATGTATTCCGAATAGCGTCCCGTGACATTGTTCTCAAACAGTCCCGCCTTGCCGTAGCCTTCCACGGTGACCCACTCTCCATCGAGCATTCTCAAAGATAGAGTCAGCTGGGCCCCGTTGAGTTCGTTGTTCGCCAGTCCCTGGGAGACATAAGTCAGCCGATCGACTTCGCCAGGGTTGAGCAGCAGCGAGTCGAAGCCACCGCTGCCAGTGAAACCGACCGAGTTGATCGATGTTCCCGCGAGTCCGTCGTTGGGGTCGTTGGTCGCGTCGCCAGGATTCGCGGCATCGTCGGTGTCGATGGCATCGAAATCGCCCGCGATGAGGAACCGATTGTTGCCGTCGTATTTGATGTGCCGGTAACCGACCGAAGCCCGCCAGCGACGGCAATCCCGCGCTGTGCCAACGTTGATTTCAAAGTCGCGGTAGTTCACCCGGTCCTGGAACGTCCAGGTTGCACCGGGGATCAACCGTTCGCTTTCCGTCAATTCGTCTGCCACGGTTGTCGCCTCGAACAGACCGTTCGGAATGGCGAGGATGTTACCGATGGACGCAGGGTCAACAATGGCGTTGCCAGCGGTGTCGTCCAGGATGAGCATGTTCGCCAGCGTGCCGTTTGTGGCACCACCGAACGGAGTGATCTGCAGGAATGAGGCATCGACTTGATAGTCAAAGATTTGGCCGCCCAGGCTGAGCCGGTAACCTGGCTGGAAGCCACCACTGGCATCGCCACCATTCGCTCCATCTAGTCCGGTGATCAACTGACGCCCAGTCCCTCCGCCGGCCCGATCCATGAAGACCGCATCGGCCTCAAAGAA
>JAGQQB010000305.1 GCA_020426425.1 Planctomycetaceae bacterium
CTTGGACTCGGACTCCTCTGCCGCTACGACACGTTCCTGCTCGTGGCGGCACTGTTCGCATTCACTCTGTGGAGCGATCGTGCCCGACGCTGCTGGGATACGTCACGACCGTTCCTGGCTGCTGGGGTCATCGCGCTGGTCTTCCTGCCACATGGCTGGTGGCTGGCGTCACATGTCCGCACGATCGGCAGTTCCACGCTCGACTATCTCGTCGCCACCGAACAAGTCCGGGAGACCACGAATCACTGGGCGCTGCAACTGGCGGCCCTGCTCCCGGTGCTCATCGTGCTGGCTCCACTGGTCAACTGGTTCAATCCTCCCGAAGAAGAATCCGATCCTGATCTCGAATTCACCAAGCAGTATCTCGTCTGGGTGTCGTGCCTGCCACCAGCGATCATGGTCGTGCTGTCGATCATGAATGGTTTCCCCATCGACGCCATGTGGGCCAGTCCACTGTGGATCTTTGGCGGGGTCCTGTTCCTGATGTGGAGCCGACTCGACGAAACTCGCTTCAGTTGGCGACAGGCGCTCACTTGGACCGGCACCGCGACCGGCATGATCGCCGCCGCGTTGTTCGCCGTGTACGTGCTGTTCCCACCGAGCGTGGATCAGGGCTATGAAGTTCACTTCCCAGGTCGATCGTTGTCGCAACTGGTGATGAAGTCCTGGAAAGAGAAGTATCCTGATCGCAAGCTACCTGCAATCGGTGGCCCCTGGTGGCTGGCGGAAAACGCCGCGTGGTATTCGACCGATCGTCCCCGCGTCTTCGGTGACCTCGACATCCGCGAGAACTCCGTGCGGGATAAAGTTCGACTGGAAGAGTCCGGCGGCGTGATCATTCTGGACAAGTCAGCCCGCCTCTCCCAAGCCGAAGAGCAGTATCTGACGCAACTCAACGAAGTCACCCAATTGCAGATTTCCTTGCCGATCGAGTTGCCATGGCAGCACACGACATCCGCCAAGACTGGCCCAGTCACCGTTCAGGTGGCGGTCATTCCTCCACGGGACATGCGTGCCGCGATGAGTGGGCAGGTTCCCGCGCCAGCGTCTGCGACGCCGATCCTCGATGGGGGCAGCCTGTTGAACAATCCCATCCCGGGAGGCACGCCGGATCTTTCGGCTCCGGCGACACCATCCCCGGCAGCCAACCCGACCAGTCCGTCGGCCGATCCTCAGTTCCGCTCGACCATTCCCGCTGGCGCCCGGGTGCCGCAACCGACGACCTCGGTACCCGTCAATGCAGCGCCGTCAGCGACAAGTCCGACGAACTTCTCTGCTCCGGCGCAGCGCATCGAGTCGACAATCCCGAATCGATCAACTTCAAGCAATCCCCCCAATGGCGGGTTGTTTGTTCAGCCAGTCTCCGGCGTCGAACCGACGACCGCAACTGCTACTCCAGCCACCTTCCGCGCACCGGTCCCAGCTTCGTCGGCAAACGACGCGTACGCTCCTGCCCAACTTAACAGCGGCGTCTCATCAATCCCGTCTGCATCTTCAAGCTTGCCCTACAACGATCCCTTTGCAGCACCATCGACAGCACCGGTCGTTTCGCCGGCCGCATCCAACTTACCGTCGAACACTGCTGCCCCCACAAGCCTGCCAGCCTGGGCGACCGACCCTGCTCCCAGCAGCAGTATCCCGAGTGGGGCTCAGCCGTCACTCACAAGTCCCTATCCGTTTGCTCGCTAGTGGTTCGGGACCTGGGACATTCAAGCCGTGCCGATTCCAGGCGGCCACTTGATTCTGCCAGAGTGTCTTACGAACCGAGATCTCGCCACTTCACCCGATCAACACATCGCCAACTGCGCTCACGCGATGCCTCCCACCGTGTCACCTAGAGCCTGCTCCACATGAGTCTCCCTCCTGCCGAAGCCGCCAGCAACTCACGGATCGTGCGAACAGGCATCGTCGTGCTACTCTTGGCGAGTGGGCTTTCATTCTTCACCGGACTTGGCGTTCCGGCACTGTGGGATCAGGACGAAGGGTTCTTCGCGTCGACTGCGCTCGAAATGCATCGCCGCAACGACTGGATCGTCCCGACGTTCAATGGCTCGCTGTTCGACCACAAGCCACCCTTCATGTTCTGGATGATGCGGATCGGTTACCTCCTCTGTGGCGAAAATGAATGGGGTGCCCGGCTCTTCTCGGCCGTGTTCGGCTGTGGCACCGCCCTGATCACCTTCCTCATCGGTTGGACGCTCTTCCCGAACAGAAATCGCCAACCCTCGACGCTCCTTGCGCATCCCGGCTTCTGGGCCGGCCTGGCGATGTCGAGTTGCCTGATGTTCACTGTCGTCTCGCGCGCTGCAACACCCGACAGCTATCTCGTCTTCTGGATCAGTTTCACGTTACTGCTGTACCTCCGTAGCGTGCGGCATCTCTGGGTTGCTGAACGGCTGCAACCAGGTTGGACCGCCGCCGACCTGCTCCCGCGCCGCTGGCGTGATTGGGTCGCCATCTATGCGGCCATGGGAGTCGCCGTCCTGGTCAAAGGCCCGATCGGTATTCTGCTGCCTGGTGCAACCATCGGCCTGTTTGCGATTCTGGCGACCGTTTGCCTGCGTGAAACAGCGAAAGAAACCAACCCGGTTCAGTCACGACTCTGGCTTTGGTTCAAGGGACTGCTCAGCCCCCTGCCCTGGCGAACGATGTGGTCGATGCATCCCTGGCTGGCAATCGCTGTGGTCCTGCTCGTCGCCGGACCGTGGTTCGCCATCGTCGGTCTGAAGACGAACGGCGAATTCCTGACCGGTTTCTTCGGGACACACAACTTCGGACGGTTCATGCAACCGATGGAGAACCATCGCGGATCGCTGTTTTACTATCTCCCCGCAATTCTGATCGGCTTCTTTCCGTGGTCGATCGTCTGGCTGCCGATGACGCTCGACCTGTTTCACCGAGTCGTGTCGCAGCGTCCGATCGACTTACCTCGGCTGTTTCTCAGTTGCTGGCTGACGGTGATGATTGGCTTCTTCTCCATCGCGAGCACCAAGCTGCCGAGCTATGTTCTGCCTGCGTATCCGGCGCTCGCACTCGTCACCGGAGCCTGGCTGGTCGACTGGGCACAGGCGCCACAGCAATTTTGGCGTGGCTGGGCTCCAATCGCTTTCAGTGTGTTGATGCTGGTAGGGGCTACTGTACTGATCGGCATTCCGGCCCTGAGTTGGCAAGTTCGGGACCAAACGATCGCCAGCATGGTCAATTTGAATCCCGGCGTCCTCGTGGAGACCGTCCCGTTGATGCTGATCGGCCTGATCCCCTTGCTGTGCGGAGCGATTTGCCTGTGGTTCTGGCGACGGCGACAGACGCAGTTCTCTCTCGAAGCACTCGGCGTCGGCAATCTGGCATTCTGTCTCGCGCTGCTCGCTGGCGGAGCGATTCGGGTGGACCAGCATCAATTCACGCGCGATGTTGTTCGACTGGCTCAAGACTCGACCACCGAAGTCGCCGTGTTCGGGTACTTCCAGCCGAGCATGGTGTTTTACGCATCTCGACCAGTCGCCCGCGTCTCGACGATCGAGGAGGTCGAAACAATTCTGGACGCACCGGGCCGTACCCTGATCATGACGTCGCAGGGCAAGGCCGATCTCGAACGCGAGGCCCCCCTGCAACTGGAAGTGATCGCCACCCGACCCAACTTCCCCAAGCCGGGCGAACTGCTCCTGGTGCGTAAGCCCGGTACCAACCATCCACCGATCGCAAACGCATCGCGAAGGCTGCCCGGCGAACTGATCCCGACAAGTCACACACGGGCCGATTGAGGCTGCGGGAAGCCCTCACTACACTGCGGGTTCGAGCCGTTCTCGTTGCTCCATTGTCCCCAGTGTTTCGTGCAGTCATCGCCATGGTTACCGCCCTCAAGAAAGTTCAACGCGCCGACCTCAAACCGGACGAAGTCCTGTGTGAGCACTGCACCGCCAAGTGCTGCCGCTACTTTGCCCTGCCGGTCGACAAGCCGAAGAAGCGGGCCGATTTCGACAATATGCGGTGGTACATGTTGCATGGTCGGGTTGCGTTTTTCGTCGAAGATGGCACCTGGTTCCTGATGGTGTATGCCGATTGCAAACATCTACGGGAAGATCACATGTGCGGCATCTACGAAACCCGACCGCAAATCTGTCGCGACTACTCCACCGACAACTGCGAGTACGACGACGACGCGCTATACGACATGTACTTCGAAACACCCGAACAACTGTGGGAATACGCCAACGCCATTCTCCCACCAGAGAACCAGCGAACGTTTTCACCTGAGCCGTTGTCTGCCAAGGCGATGGCATTGCCGCTGGCTTAGGCTCGGCCTGTAGGCAATAGTCGTGGATCGCTCCGCGATCCAACGTTTCCGTAGGGCTGCAAGCCAAGCGTGTGCCTCCGATCAATGGCTGTCGTACCCGACGCTGCCAGCGTCGGTGGCGATTGTCCGAGGGCTTTACCAGTGACAGGCCGAAAGCGCCACCATTCCTCAAATGTGCCCGAACCAAGACGATGCGACGCTCGCTTCCAGAACGCCCACCGCAGCGAAATCGAAACAGATCGCGGCGAATTGGGATTCACCTCAACATGGAGGCGCTGGATCGCGGAGCGATCCACGACAATGGCCTGACAGATTCCAACGCCACACATCAATTCGCTTACACTAACTGACGGTCATTCTGT
>JAGQQB010000306.1 GCA_020426425.1 Planctomycetaceae bacterium
CATCACAGGATGCTTGGGGTCGCGAGTGACCACTGAGTAGGGATGCTGCTTGCCGTGCCCAGCGCCAGGGCCTTCGCCAGCCGCCGTGCGGACAAGTTCGCCTTGGTCGTTTAGTGAAATGCGATCACCAAACTTTGCTGGTCGCCAGGCGAGGCCGATCATCTCGTTGAATGCAGGCCAATCAGCGAACGGGTTGTTCGCCGCATGCACATTGACCACGCCGCCGCCATCGCGGACGAAACGCTCGAACGCATTGCGGGCATGTTCCGGCCACGTCTCGCCGTTGTAGTTGCTGAGCACGACATCGTAATCGTTGAACTGCGGACGAAAGCCGTTCCACGCCTTGTCGTCCCCTTTCCCTTTGGGCGGAGTCGTCACCACCGCCACGGTGAACCGACCGGTCGACTCCAGCATCTGCTTCAAATATGGCGTCGTCCGCTCGAAGTCATGATTGTTCTGGCCATCCACAATCAGCACGCGAATCTTCTCTGCCGCCTGGGCAACTCCGCCCACGGCCAGGCCGCCACAGGCGACCAACGCCAACAGTATTCGTCCCCAAATCGTACGGTTCATGCTCATGATCCTTCTGGTTGCTGTCACTCATGGATGGAAGATCGCTTTCGATCCGATTGGGATAACAGAATCGGCAGGTCATTACCAGCATTGGTGTCACCGATGCTTCACTGCTGGCTCACTCAGTCGCCTCGGCTCCGATGTTCGAGTACGATTTCCCATCAGACCGACGCGACCCACTTACTGACGGGTCACAGCCGGTCTCAATTTCCAGCCATTGAACGACTGTAACCATCGGTGATTTCATGACCAAGCTGACTGCCCTAATGATGACGACACTGTTGTGTATCGCCCCGCTGGCCCAGGCAGAGGACAACGACGGGTTTCAGTCGTTGTTCGATGGCAAGACCCTGTCTGGCTGGCATGGGGGAGACGCGTACTGGTCGGTCAAAGATGGCGAAATTGTGGGCGTGACCGATGGCGATATTCCCGCGAATACGTTCCTTGTTTCCGACAAGCCCTACAGCAACTTCATCCTCAAGGTGAAGTGGAAGCTGCATGGACACAAGGGGAATAGTGGTATTCAGTTTCGCAGTGAAGAACTTGAGGTCAACGATAAGACCCCGCCGCATTGCGTGAAGGGGTATCAGGCTGATATCGCCGACAACCACTTCCTCGGCATTCTGTACGGTGAGCGCACCGGCCGCGGGATTATCGTGAATCTCGATGCTGACATGCAGAAGAAAGTCGCCGACGCCATTAACCAGGATGGCTGGAACGAGTACGTGATCACAGCCAACGGCGATCACATTACCCAGGTGCTCAACGGCGTCACCACTGTCGATCTCGACGATCCTGAAGGGGCCAAGACCGGCATCATCGCCCTGCAGCTGCATCGCGGCCACAACATGAAGATCGCGTTCAAAGACATCCTGATCAAGGAACTGAAGTAGTCGCACGTGGCATGGGGGCAGTGACCAGCACTGCTTGCCCCGTACCGTACGACTTTCCCAGTCGTGCCGCGTCGATCTGAGGCGTCTGCTCAGCAGGCACGCAACGCCGATTGCGCTGCGGCAGCATCTTCAGTTTTCACACAGCACACACGACGCGAATGTTCAGGCCGTCAGGAACTCCACCGTTCCTGGCGGCTTGTTTTGATGCCTCGCATTGCCATCTGTCAACGTCAGCGCGGTTCCCTCGCCGTTGCATCCAGCCTCTTGTCGCAGCAACGGTTGGCGAAACAACTGGTGAAGAAGACCGACATCCCGACTACGGATCCAGCAGTTTGATCTCGGTCTGCGCTCGCTGGAATTGCGTTGAGTCGCGCGGGATCTTTCGCCATTCCTCGGCGGCTCGCTTCTGTTGTCCGTTGGCCTTGAGTTGTAGTCCCCATTGCAGTCGGTCGGCGTCGTCCAATTCCTCCAGCGTATCGAGTACGGCAAACGCCTGGATCGATCGCTCAGACTGTTTCAATTGGGCGGCCGCATGCGCTACCAGCCGTTGCAATTGAACGTCCAGCGTGTCGATAAACAGTGCTTGATTGCCCCACTCCAGCGCCGTTGCCCAATCGTTTTCGCGGAGCGCCATCATCGCCAACGCTTTTCGGGACGCGACATCATCGATGTCACGCTTCGCCAGAGTTTCCAGGTGTGGCCGAATTTCTTCAGAAGGTCGCTTGGCTGCGCTGAGCGCCTGAACGTACTTCTTGAGAACATCGAGTTCCAGCGGATACTTCTCAATCGCTGCCTTGAGGACCTCGATCGCCAGTTCGGGTTGCTTCTGTTCGATTGCAATGTCGGCCAGCGTTTCCAGCAGCAAGTGATGAGGGTTCTCTTCATCGAGTGCTGGCTGCAGCAGTAACAGCGCGGCTTGAGCGTCTCCTTTGCCGAACTCCACGCGGGCCAGGAATGTGGCTGAGATTGGTTCCGATTCATCCAGATCATGCGCCGTCTTGGCGGCGGCGAGCCCTTCCTCCACCTGTCGCCGGGCGATCAATGCATAGGCAAGTTCTCCATGAGCGTCCGCACGTTCGGGATGTTCCGCCACCGCCTGCCGAGCCGCATCCAGCTTGGGCGCGGCAGGCATGCGACCAATCGCGAGCTGAGCGGTCAAATCGTTGAGGTACTTCGAGTATCCCGCTTCGATCTCCTCAACGCTTACCCCAAACGCCTTGGGTAGCGCGACGGACGTTTGAGGATTCCGGCGATACGCCTCGGTCAGTCGTGCCAGGGCATCATCACCAAAGGTCTTCGTGAAATAGCGGGCGTACATCAGGCTTTGGCAGTACGCCATCGTCCAGTCGTCGGGTGTCTTGGGGCGTTGAAATCCCAGGTTGATGCTCGACAAATTGAACACCTCGCCCGCTGGGACACGTCGCAGCAGCAGGTCGTACCACTCGTCAGGGAGTTCACGGTCTTCGTTCGTGACGGCCAGCGCCTCGGTGTACCAGTGTGGCATGTTGAAGCCGGTCTTCTGGAGTGTGAGGACGTGGACAAATTCATGTTTCAGCACACGAGCCCAGTTGAACTTCTTCTGCGTCTTCTGAGGACTCGTCAGCGCGACGATCATGCCAGTCGAAGCCCCAATTGTCTGCACCCAGGGAAGGCCACTCATCCGCGTGCTGAACCACGCATGGGCATTCTGATCCTTCGCGTCGCAGTAGATTTCAAAGTGCGTGCGTGTGGGCGGTTCGTAGTCGAATCGTTCGGTCAACTCAGTGTAGATGTTCTCCAGATACGCCGACATCTCCTGACCGAGTGCCTGTTCACTTGAATCACAGTGGATGATGAAGTGATCAGACTCAATCGTGACATACGTGTTGAGAACATCAATCAGCTTCCGCATGTTGCTCACGCGGACATGGAAAGGATCGACATCGAAGGCGGCATCCAGAATTGACTTCGCTTCGTCGACGCGTCCCGTCCGCATGTACAGCAAGCCCAGCGCCGTCTGCGGCTGGCTCAATTCTGGCATTCGGTCGATCGCGGCGGAGTAGAACAGTTCTGCGGCGGCGAATCTGCGGCGGGCTTCCAGCAACTGACCGACATCGCTCAGGAACGGGCCAGGATGCGGATTATGTTCGACCAGTTGTTCTACCGTTGTGCCAAACCGCGACTCACGCAGTTCGCCCCACTTCTCGGGGCGGGTGAGATTGTTGAGCAACGACATCAGTTGATCGGCTTCAGGAACACCATCTGACAGAAGATCGCACGTGACCTTTCGCGCCAGTGTGAGTTGATCGGCGGGATTCACTGCCAGTGCCCGGTCGACAAACGGTCGGGCAAGTTCATGATCATCGGCGAGCAGTGCCAGGTCCGCCTTCAGCCGCAACGCTGGGGGGTAATGCGGATTGTGCTCCAACGCCTGGTCTGCAAAGTTCTCGGCGGTCTGCAATCGGAACTCGGCAAACTCGAGTTCTCCCATCGCCGTCAACGCCGCAGCATTGTGGGGCTGCTTTGCCAGAATGGCCTTGAACTCTGGCAAAGCCTGGGCTCGATTATACTTCTCCATCAGCAATTGTCCGGAGAGCAGCGTGGCTGGCCAGTAGTCCGGCTGATCCTTGAGTGCATCGACACAGAGTGTGTTCACGATGAACTTGAACACCGCCGACACACTTTTCAGTCGCGCATATTGAGCCGCGCCTTCCCCAATGGTGACCAGTGTCTCCGCGTCGGTTGGCTGTACGCGGTTGTAGTACCGCACGAACCAGCGATACTGGTCAATCGCTTCCAAGGTCCGTCCGGCGGCGAGTAGCAGGTGAGCGTAGATCAGCACCGACCGGGGCTCCTGTGAGTCCCGGTCGAGCGCCTCTTTGACTGATCGGGCCGCTGCGTCGTATTCGCCGGTCAGATACTGCATCTCCGCCTGCAGTGCCCAGATGCGGGCGACATTTGGCAGCTCAGCCACCGCCGCTTTCGCCACCTGCTTCGCTGCGGTCCAGTCCCCTTGCTCAACATGCAGCTGACACAGCCCCAACCAGATTTGGGTGCGATCGCTGTCGGTCAGCTCCGTCGCCTCTTGCCGCGCCTCTTCGAAGGCCTCCAGCGCGGCCGCATATTCTCCCTGGAGCAACAGCTCTTGTCCCCGCAGGACGAAGGGGTCCTCCTGTGCCTGG
>JAGQQB010000307.1 GCA_020426425.1 Planctomycetaceae bacterium
TCAGGTCGAGCGGATCTTCGTAAGGGGCGTCGGTCGTCTCGGCGATGGGCAGGCCAGTGCTCATGTTTGTTTTCTCCAGGGGCGTTGCCCTTGACACGCAGTTGCGAACGGCGGGCTTGGGGGGGACTAGCGTGTTGGGCCTATTCGGCAGGGGCCGCTGATGTCGGGGTTGTGGTTGCTGGGACGGCGATGAGGCCGCGCTCGATGGCGAGGCGATGGGTGATTTCGAGTTTCGAGTTCTCATCGGCCATCGCCCGCATCAATTCCTGGCCGCGTTCGAGGCGGCCGAGGTAGCCCCCGAGCAGCAGGAAGGCGTCTTCCATGCGAGTGGGGTCAGATGTGAGCAAGAGGAAGTCCAGCATTTGAGTGGTGGTCGCCTTGCGCTGAACGATGGCGAATGCTTGCAGCGTGATTTCGTCCATCAGGAAGGGCTGTTTCTTGACTTGGTCCTGGTCGATGCTATCACGCAGCTTTTGAGCGGCTGCGGTGAGATTCTTGACGTCGGCGGTCAGATTGGGCAGGACGAGTTGCAAGTAGCCGAGGAGGTCGTAACTGAGCTTGTGCTCCTGGTTCAAGGCGATGAGTTGTTGCTCCAACGCTTTGTCATGCACGCTGCCTGCTATTTGTAACAGGCCGGGGAGCGTGGTGTCGTAATAGGCTTCATGTTCATTCAGATGCGTGCGCCCTTCCCGCTCCTGTATGTAG
The DNA here is from genome assembly GCA_020426425.1 of Planctomycetaceae bacterium. Classification (GTDB taxonomy): domain Bacteria; phylum Planctomycetota; class Planctomycetia; order Planctomycetales; family Planctomycetaceae; genus JACKHO01. The sequence continues at coordinate 706 of JAGQQB010000307.1, forward strand.
GCCCACACAGGTTGTAACTGACCACGCAGGACGAAGATCTTGAGCAGTCGCGTTTGCAGATCGAAACGCTCACGGGCGAACCGCATCAAGTGATCGCACTGCCGACGGTATAGGTTGAACGCCCGGAAAATGGAGGCTGAATTGCCTTCCAGTTTGAGCAGAGTGTCAAGCTGATTCTTCACGGTGACGGATTTCGTGTCACAGTCGTCGAGCAACTCCTGCATGCTGCTGGGGCTGGGAGCCATGGCGCGGGCCCAGTCGAGTGCCGCCTGCAGCGTGGTCCAACTGGAGTCGGTTTCGCTCAGCCGCAACTGCAGCAGGGCGATGTCGGCCAGCGCGAGCACATGGGCGTGTGCTCGAACCGGGTGCTGCAGACCGGCATACTGCTGTCCGTTACTGTCGTAGATTGCTTTCATGCTGGGGCGCGTTGCTGGCTGTGATGCCGGCAGGGCTTCGGCCAGTGCGACGGCTTCCGCCAGGCGAGCCACTCCTCCGGGACGATCTCCGCGTGCCAATTGAGCATCAGCAACGGCGCACAACATGCGAATTTGGGCGGTGGGAGAGAGATTGGCGTTGGCAAGTTCGGAGGTCAGCGGAGTGCTATTTGGCCCATGCAAGAGCGCTAGTCGACCGGCCCATGCCGCCAGACAAGCCTCCTGAGTGACGACATCGTTGAGTTGGCCAATGAGCCCGCGCGCCTGGGCGGGGTAGCCGCGACAAACGAGTGTTTCGATGACCGCCATCGGGACAGGAGCCGGGGACTCGGCGTGCCAGACACGATCGACTTCCTGAGCGAAGTCAAAGCCTTTGCCTTCGACAGCGCACAGCCACAGCAGGCTCAACCGTGCCCGAGGTTCTGTTCCATGCTTCTCCAATTGTGGCAGCACCAGGTCGCCTTGATTCAGCGCCGTTTGCAATGCCAGCAACCGGATCTCGGAATCGAGTGTCCGACGTACGGCGGACGGAACACCTTCCTTGAGAATCGCTGCGGCGGCTGTGACGCGTGCTGCGGCTTCTGTCGTGTTGCCAGCCGCGATTTCTTGCCAACCAAATTCGACCAGAGGATCGAGTTGATGATATGGGGACTTGTGATCGGAGATCCGCTTGAGTCCGGCAAGTTCATCATTTGCGGCGGCCTGCTTCCCGCCGATGACAAGGATTTCGGTGGCCAGCTGACGCGAATACTCGATCGACCGATTGTTGGGGCGCCGCTGCTGGCTGAGTTCTTTGACGCCAGCGAGAATCTGGGCATGAATTTCCGCCAGCGTCACTTTCTTGACGACCGGTGTGACAGGCGGTTTCGGTCCGTTGGAATTGGGATCACTGTTGTTGTTATTGCTGGGAGTGATGGGGATGTTGACCGGAGGCACGGTTCCATCGTTCTGGTCACGCAACACGAAGAACCAGATGGCGGCCCCGACCACGCCAACGAGCACCGCCCCGCCGCCCCATTTGATGGCGGGCGAAAGTCCTTCGCGTGACGCTGCGGTCGGCTTTTCCTCGATGGCGACGCGCGGCACCTCGAAGACCGGGATCATGCAGTTCGCGTTGCCGCAACGGACATGCTTGCCGGTATCTTCCGGTTTGATGTACCCCTCGGTCTCGCACATGGGGCACTTGACGAGAAACGTGCGCGACTTCGTGGCCTTGGGTGAAAGTGGAATCGCCTTGGTATGCGTCCCGGTTTCGACTTCAAATGGATCGTCATCCTCGCCCGGCGCGCCTTTCGTCACAGGGGCTTGAGGACTCGATTTTGGTTTCGGTCTGCTGGTGGGTGCGTCTGCGGGCTTGTCAGTATCAGATTTTGCGGCTGGTTTCTTAGCCAGCTTAGGGGCTGCCGGTTTCGGCTTGGGGCCGGGCTTGCCGGACATCGACGCGCCGCAGAAGGGGCAATCAGCGACATCGTCTTCGAGGACGGAAGCCTGACAGGCGGGACAGGTGCGAAAATCCATGGTGCGGTACCGCAGATGCTGAGCAGTCGATGGAAATCGAGAAGGGACTCAATGGATTATACGGGAGAAGTTCGGCGCAATGTACCGAGCATCTCGCCAATCTGTCACGGAATTGCCCGCGTTTCCCTCCCTTTGGATCAGCGTACCATACTGACTCGACTGAAGTTATGCGAATTGACCGGCAGCAGCGTCGGGGGAGACGCCGCCGCCGGAATTCTGTGTCGAAGTTCGCGATCTCCTGCCAGGAGCGGTACTCAGTCCTCGGCCCGGCTGCCGTCGCCGCACATCTTGACGATGCGTGGATCGAACCGGGCGACAATGCTGACGAGATCCTGCTGCTCATTGAGCACCGCATTGATGTCCTTGTAGACCATCGGAACCTCGTCCGATCCGGCGGAAAGGACGCGGACCCCTTTCTTCTCCAGATCGCGTTTTACGGCGTTGAAGCGGAAGGTGTCGTTGGCCTTCTTGCGGGACATCACGCGACCGGCTCCGTGGGATGCGGAGTCGAGTGCGGCGGCATTGCCGAGTCCTCGGACGACGAAACCTGGCGTTGCCATTGACCCTGGAATCACGCCCAGCACTCCTTTACCCGCTGGAGTCGCCCCTTTGCGATGCACGATCAGTTCGCGCCCGTTATGGGTTTCCTTCCACGCAAAGTTGTGATGGTTCTCAACGCCCCCGAGAACCTCGGCTCCGAGCAGCCCAATCACACTATCGTGGATGACAGCATGGTTGGCGGAGGCGAAGTCGCCCATCAGTGTCATTGCCGCCCAATACTCCTGGCCGATTTCCTGATCAAGATCCAGCCACGCCAGGCGACCGAATCGTTCGTAAGCCTTCGGCAGCAGATTGCGGGCCATCGTGCTGTAGGTTGAACAGACGGCGTGACCTGGCCCGCGACTGCCGCTGTGACTCAGCAGCGCGACGTACTGGCCTGTCTCCAGACCGAGGTCTGGTTCGCTGAGCGTCAGGATGCCGAATTCGACGAAGTGGTTGCCGGAACCGCTGGAGCCGAGCTGCGCCCAGGCTTTGTCCTTCGACTCGCGCGTCACACGGCTGACGGTCCAGTCCTGATCCATGACCGCATGCTGCTTGCGACGCTGCCACTTCTTGCCGACGCCGAACAGTGTGCCGTCTTCGAGTGCACGGTCGAACGCCGGTTGGCGCTTTTCTTCATGCAGGTGCGAGACCGGAACGTCGAGAATCGACAGCTTCATGCGGCAGGCAATATCGACGCCGACGGCGTACGGACAGACCGCATTCTCAAGCGCGAGGACGCCGCCGATCGGCAATCCGTACCCGACGTGTGCGTCCGGCATCAACGCACCAGCGACCGCATTCGGCAGCGCGCAGGCATCCCGCATCTGCTGATGCGACATTTCGTCGATGTGCTCAGCACCCCAGGTCTGATACTCGACCGGTTCGCGGCGTGGAGCCGGTGCTTCCGTCGCCGACCGGACCAATGCTTGCGCAAGCGGACCGAAGTACAGATCGTCGAGATGCAGTGCTGGATCGCTGGCCACGAGTTGCAGCAAATCTTTCATCGCGCGCCCTCGCAGTCCTGCTGCGGCCGCCTGCTGAATGCCAGCCAGCGCCGCTGGAACTGCTGCGTCATCGATGCCCAGTTTGGAGAGTTGTCGCTTATTCATGGTCGTCGAGACACAGCTTGCGCGGACAGGTTCACCCCCCGTAGCAGGCACTCTCCGAGTGCCGTCCGCTCGTCAAGAATCGCACAAGCACCATGCAACGACCGCCACGGAACGGACCACAGACAATCTGTTGTGAATTGGTCAGACATTGCTGAGGTTCGGCCCACCTGGACTTCGCTCGCGATTGGCGAACGTTGCGGGCACCATGTATTGCGGACGGCACTCGGAGAGTGCCTGCTACCGATAGGCGGCGTACAGATCCTTCGTCTCCAGCGCGCTGCGAATGCGCCATTCGCGGAGCACATCGAGGA
>JAGQQB010000308.1 GCA_020426425.1 Planctomycetaceae bacterium
TCAACGTCTCAACGTCTGCGGCCTCCGGCCGCGCAAACTCGTAGATCAACAAGGCGAGTCCCAACGCGAACAATGCACACCCCAGTACGCTGGGAAACAGCCAACCCCACCAGATGCTGCCGAGGAGCATCACCCCCAGCGCTGGCCGAATGGCGAGTCGATCACGCAGCTGCAAACGATCAACGACCAGCTTTGCGACCGTAGCCACCAGCGTGATGATCGCCAACAACCACCACACGAACGTCCGTTCGCGCAATGTCGATGACGGAACCAAATCGACCGACACAACGGGGGCGGTGACCGTCAGCCATTGGACCGTAGGATCATCCAACTCCAGAATGGTGGCCACCGGATCGGTCTCGTCAGAAGAGGCCCCAGCCTGCCCGGCGTCAATCACCAATTGCGACTGCACCTCGCTCCAACGCTCCATCAACTCCTGATACCGCTCCTGCTCTCCCTTGGTCGGGGAAACCGATTCCCCCGCCTCGCGTTGAGCTTTGCGGATGCGTTGCATGATCAGACTGTCGATCTTGAGGACCTGAGGAACCTCTCCCACGCAGGCTAACAGCCCCTGCCAGCGATCCAGCCACACCTGCGACGGCATGACCGCCTGAAGCCCTGGCTCCAATCGAACCGTCCGATTCTTACCCGTCACGATCCCCAGCAAAGAGACCTCGGGCAATAAGGGGCCAACCTGCGGCACGGCGACAACATCGCGTGCGTCCTCTGTCGCCCTCCAATCAATCGTCAGTTCGATCAATCCATCGCGTGGTGCGACGGCAACGCGCCGATGCACGTTCTCCTCGTCCTCTGGCAGCAGGGTCGCATCCGAGTGCATGGACTGGACACGTGTGATGACCAGATGCGGTGGCAACCGCAAATCCAGAACGAGCGGATCACGTCCCTCACCCCACAACTGAGTTTGCCCCACGATGGTGCCATCCGCCTGTGGCCAGATGAGATGCTCACACCACGGCAATCGGGCATCCTGCACCACATGTTCACGACGAGAGAACTTGATCTCATTTCCGGTCAGGCGATAGCACAACAGTTGCCGATCTCGAATCGCCAGACGCCAAGTCGACGGAAGCCAGGCGGGCACCTCGGACTCCTGAATCGCGATGCCGCTGCCTGGGGCCAGCCGCAAATCGGCGATGGCATCGAGTAGCAGCAACCGGTCTCCTGTGGTTGCAGACGTCAGCTGCGGCAGTGGTGGTCCGTATTCCACCAGATCCTCCTCCGCGACATCATACGAAACGGAATAGGTGACCGATTCACGCAGTCGGGTCGGCACATACAGAATCAGTCGCGACTGCGATTCGTCGACCGGTTCCAGACTGTGCCGCAATGTCGCGGGACGCACCTCAATCGAGTCGGCGAGATGTGCGGGCAGCACCGACACCACCCGCCGCAGCGGGGCGTCCACCGAGTCGACATGACTGGTGGTGACAAGTCGCAAGGTTCCATCGCTGCCTGCCTGCAACAAGGTGACCGATGTCGCCAGCGCGGCCGATGGAGTTGGCACCAATCGGAGCCGACGCGGTTCGACTGCCCCGCCAGAACGAAACAGCAGCTGGGCAACCGGCACGGCTTTCTCAGCAGTAGTGGGGCTTGCCGTCGATACCTGTGCCGCAGGCGTAGCAAGCACACTACCGCCACTGGTTTCGACCTCAACGATCCACTCGGTCTCATCCAGCACGGCCCAACTCTGTTCACGCACGGTCGCCCCCGGCAACTCGACCCGCAACAGATCGAGCCAGTTCTCGGTGATTAAAGACCGCGTACCAGAGACCAGAATTGTCGGCTCATCCAAACCCTCTTCCGTCAAGAACACAGTCAAGTCCGCCCCTTTGCGTTCCCACCGCACCGTCTGCAGGGCGCCCATCACATCGAGTTTGGCATCGCTGATCCCCCACTCGGTCGGAATCGTCATCCGATAGACGAATTGTGGCAACGAGTTGGTTTGAATCGCGATTCGGGCTTCCCAGTCAACCTGGCTCTTCTGGACACGACAACGCACATCAACGGCAACAGAGGACTCCAATGGCTGCGATGAGATCGGACAATTGAGAGTCGCTGGCCCGGTGAGACGAATCGCCTGCGCGATGCCGGGTGCCTGCAAACGGGGAGATCGTTCCCCTTGAGCGATCAGTTCCAGAGGCTGTTTCCCCAACCCTTGCACCGGCCCCAAGACCAAACCTGGCGCGGCCATCAGTCCCACATCGTGCCGTGACAGACCGTCCGTCAGAAGTGGCAATGGCGGAACCACAACCTTCCCTTGGGTAACGCGGGGAATGAGTTCATACACGAGATGCACGTCAGTCGCAGAATGTTCGAGCAACGTGACATTCACCAGCGTGTGCCGCGCGTTGGCACGCACGACCGCCCATTCCGCGACCGCCGCTCCGGTCACCTGTCGAACGACCGCCTGAGGCGGGAACTCCACGAGTAACTGATGTGCGGAATGCTGAGGGATTTTAAGAACCGAATCTGCGGACAGATTCAGCGGCGTCAGTTGCAGTACGGTTTCAGCCACGACCGGCAGCGACTCTGCAGTCGTCGCTTGTTCGGAACTCCAGATCAGTTCCGCGATGCGCCCCAGCGACGTGACACGTATGCGATCCTGCAATTCGCGCGTGACACCAAATCGTACCGACGGTCCTCCTGCAGGCATCTCCGGCGTCTCCTGCCATGTCGACTGAATGACCTGCGGGATCTTCGCTCGAAAACGCCCCAACTCGTCAGGCCGGATGCTGAACTGCAACTGCACCCGACGGAGCGTCTGTAATCCGCCAGCTTCGCTATCGCCCCCTTCGTTGTTCGTCGCATCTTCCGGTGACTGCTCTTCGCCATTTGGCGCGGCTTCTCCGTCGGGGAACGTGACGATAACTGCATCCCCCTCCCCTGCCGGAATGAACGATGCGGGCACGCCATCAACGTGACAGGCAGCCCCTTGCGGAAAGACCACTTGCGCCAAGGGGAGTCGCACCGAGTCAGCCCGCGCGGCATCAATGACATCGACCAGATACTCGGCACGTACCTGCAAACCCGATTCCTGGTGCTCCGCCACGTAAGAGGCCGAACGCACAAGCGACGCGGGAACACGCTGACGCTGCTTCTCCAACCCCTGCAGCACCGCCTGCCGCACGAATGGCTGCCAACCTTCCTCGTTACTTCCACGCAGACGCACTGTGATTGCAGAGGGCTTTCCTGGGGATTGTGCGCTAACACCTGGCAAAAACATTATCATCAGCAGGACCGCAGCCCCCACACCCACCGTAACCGAACTCGGCTCAACGCCTGACTGAATCTCACCGAGCAGATCGACTCGTTGTACCAGTCGCCGTGGTAACAGCAGCGACAGCAAACTTCCCACGAAGGCCCCTCCCGCGACCGACGAAAGTGCCGCCGGCAGCAGCAAAGCGAAGGTGACCATCAGCGCCAGCCAGGGAATTGACAGGTTACGTAACAGCCGCAGACTCCACATGCGAATGGAGACGCCGATCAAGCCACATGCCAGGAGCGCCACCCAGGACAGTGTTCGCAGCTGCGTCTTATCCCAGCAGCGGAGTTCAAGGATCGGAGGGGGCGCCAACGCAAGTACCTGGAGTTCCGAACCACGCAGGCTGACGGTGTTGCTGACGTCACTCGGTTGCCACAACGCATACCAATCCTCCTTGCGGAACGGATGGAACCGATCGGCACTACGCCCCCGAGCCAACGGCCCCAGCACTCTCGTCGGGAGATCCGGCTGCTCGCTCATGCTGGTGACCGCCGCTGGCCATTGTACCGGTTCCAATGCGTAGCCGGCGGGCACTTCGATATGCCATTCAAACAATTCCGCAGATCCTTCAATGGAAGGCAACGGCAATTGAATTGACCGCAACAGTCCGCGTTCGTCGGCAGGCACGATCGAGATCACCTCCAACCAGCGCGCCGGCGGAATTAATTCGGGAAAGGAGATCTCTTCGCCCCGCCGCAGAATGCGGACGCTCTCCCCATCCACCCGGACGGAGGAGACAGAACATTGTTTGGCCAACTTGAGTTGGAGCCGCTGTACGCTGGTGGGTGTAGCGAAGCGATAGACCGACCGCTGCATGTGCGCAGGCGCCCCGCGTGCCGCGAGCACCGCGGTGACATCGAGCCGATATCGGATCGCGACCGGCTGGTCGTCGTCGAATGGGGACGCCTGATCGACGCGCGCCGTTGATTCCGCCGCCTGATCCGCGTCGGTCGGCATGGGGACAACGACATCGTCGGACATCATGTCGACAATCGATTCCTCTTCGCCTTCATCAACCGGGACGATGCGAATCCGGTCGGGCAGCACATCGGCGCCGGTTCCCCACCGGAATTCCGTCACATGCGTGTCGAATTGCCGAGGCAGTTGCATTTCCTGTTTCGCGATCACGTCCCAGCGATCGGAATCAACGTCGGTCAACTCCACTTGACGGTGCGCCGCAGACTCCGTGACCGATTCCGCGTGCATGCTCGCGGGCAATACCACCTGACAGCGACCGCTCGTGCGGCCATCCACCTGAGGCGTCACCACCGGGAACGGGACTGGTTGTGATGTGTTGAGTGGATCGCCGCGCAGCAAGATGCGAATCGATTTCCC
>JAGQQB010000030.1 GCA_020426425.1 Planctomycetaceae bacterium
CGGACATTCGTTTTGTCCAATTGCCGGTCTCTGCCGCAAAGGGCACATTGCCAGAACGGATCAATGTCGCCCTCGACTGGCCCGGCGGTCAGGGGCTGAAGTTTTCGAACAGTCAGTGGGGGCGGGACTGGCTGGTTCGCACCCCCAGCGGCGGACGGTTCCTGCGGACGAACGTCCACTTCGCGAAAGGATGGGGCTTGGGGCAGCACTTGCTCCTGCAATTGGGGACCGAAGTGTTCGGCGTGAGTCCGCTCAGTCTCGAAGGGGAACGGCGAGCCCGCATCTTGTGGCCGGGGAAAGGTTGGCATGTCGATTCGCTCGGTGATCGCTTCGAGGCGATGCTGTCGTTTTATGAAGACAAGCCTGCGTCTTGGATCGGCTTTCCCAGTCCGCCGAGTCGTATGATCGATGAATTTGAACACTATGTGGGGGCGGTGGGGCCAGTGACGACTGACTACTTCTGTGTGCAGCAGAAGGGATCACTCGTGGCGGTCGATCCAGCAACAGGTCGGGAACTGTGGCGGCGTCCGGAACTGCCGCGATTGGCGGAATGCGTTGGTGACACACGGCAATTACTGGTGTGGGGCGCCAGGGAGTCGCAGGGGACGCTGATCCGCGCGGTCGATGGAGTTGAATTGGGGCGACGTACGATACCGCATTCCTTGAGGCAGCGACGAATCGTTCGTGACGGCTGCGCGCTCTTTGGGATTGGCAGCGGCTTTCATGACGAACTGTCCGCACTAGTTGGCGAGCCCGATGCCGAAGCGGCCGCGCCTGATGTGGAGGCCGCGCCCAAGAAAGAGGGCGCGGCACAGCCGGAAATCGACCCCAGCGCTGAGGCGACGACAGCGGCAACGCGAAGCCCAGACGCGGTTGGGGACGCGTCTGTGGCGGAGACCACGGATGCTGTTCCTGGTGTTGCATCTTCGTCGAAGGCAGCGATCTTCGAATGGTGGAATCTGCTTAGTGGAGAACAGATCTGGCGGCAGGTCCGCCAGGCGGGCACGATTCCGTTCGAGGTTGACCACGAACTGTGTGGGTTGCTGCAGACCGATGGGCAGCTGGAACTGCTCGATCTGGCGACCGGCGAGACGGTACTGCGGCATCAGCTGATGTTGAGTGCTCCCTGTACCCGCATTGGTTGTGCGGTGGGGGAACGAACGCTGCTGGTGGCGGTTTCCCTGCCGGTTCAGGATCTTGCATTGCGGAATGCTCCGCAGCTTCATGGCGGGTATCGCAGCATGTTCCTGAACGGGTTTCTGCTGTGTTTCGATCGCCGTGATCGCACGCTGCTGTGGCAACAGACGGTTGAAAATGCTGTCTTTCCACTTGATCAGCCTGCCGATCTCCCACTGTTCATCCTGACCGGATCGCGACTGGCGGAGAATGCGATGAACAGCAACACCGTCGGTAGCAGTCGGTTTGACATCTACGATCGTCGGGACGGGACGCTGGTGTTCAGTGACGAGGCGGCCGGTCCCAAGTGGAACTTCTATGCGGTCACCGGGGACGCCGAATCGCGACAGATTCGGATCAAGACGCAAGCAGTACTGTTTGAGTTGGATTACTCGGATCCCGAAGCCTCCACCGCTGGCGATGTCGCGCAATAGGCGGCCGCGATTCGTCCGCATGCCCCGAACGTGACTTCAGTTTCGCAGCGGCAAGTCGCTACACTGTCGCACATGACGGACATGAGAAGGAGACAGGGATTGTCGAGTCTGCAGGCGAGCTGCGCGCGGGAGTCGCGCTGTCTCTGCAGTCGTATGGTTGGACTGCTGCTCTTGTTGGTCGCGCACTCGGGCTGGGCGCAAGATGCAGCACCACCTGGGTCTGCTGGTGCGCAGTCGTCGACTCTGCCACAGATCAACGCCAGTGGAAGCACACCTGCGGCTGTTGACCCGGCATCCCCCAATGCCAGTCCATCCGCCACTTCTCCAGCGGTGCCCGCTGCGCAGCCATCGGCGACGGAATCTGCAACCGATCAACTCACGGCGGAAGAGCTGAACTCGCAACTGGCGAAGATTGACGCCGCAGCCGATCTGGATGAACCGACTCGCGAGCGGGCGAAGGGGATCGTTCGCAAGGGGTTGGATGAACTTCGTGTTGCCGCCGATCTAGCCCGGCAGCAACAAGCCTTCGCCGACAGCTTGAAGACCGTCGATCAGCGGAAGCTGGCGGCGGAGCAGCGGCAGAAGCAGCAGCCGACGGTGACGAGACCATGGAAGCTCGAACGGTTGGACGTGCTCGAACGGACGCTGGCCGAAAAGCAGCAGCAACTGGCGGAGAAGCAGGCGCAGGTCACGCAGATTGACAATCGCATCACTTCTCGCGACGAGCGAAAGCGACAGCTGCGGCAGTTGATCGCCGATGCGCCGAACGCCACCGCCAAAGTGACCAGCCGCCTGCAGGAACTGACAACGTCGACAGACCCGCAGTTGATTCAAGAGGTGCAGAAGCTGGCGTTGCAGGCAGAGCAGCGTCGTCTGGAGCAGGAACTCACGACCGCTCGGAGTGAACTGGCGCTGTATGACGCCGAAGACGCCGTGAATCTGCTGGCTACCGAACGGGTCGGTCCCGCGACCGAACTGGCGGTCCTTACGGAAGAGGTCGATGCTTGGCAGAGTCTCGTTGCATCAAAGCAACGGGCGGATGCGGCGAGTCGTCAGGAAAAGGCAAAGGAACTGGCCGGTCCCAGTAGTCAGTTGCCAGAGGAACTCAAGACGATCTATGCAAGTACCGCGAAGCTTTCCGGAGCCGAGATTGAGAATCGAACGGCCCGGGCGGAGATCATGAGCAAGCTGGAAGCGGCCAAGGCCGAGCGTGTGCAACTTGAAGCGAGTCGACGTACTTTCGAGGAACGCGAAAAGCGTGCGGCGGGAAGTACGGTCTTCGGTATCCTGTTGCGCCAACAACGGGGATCGTTGCCCAATGTGACGGCGCTGCGGACAGAGTTGGCAGGTCGAGTTGGCGTGCTGGAGAAGGCCCAGGTCGAGTATCTCGATCGCCTGGACACGCAGCGCGGTCAACCAACACTCGAACAGAGAATCACTGAGACATTGACCGAACTGCAGGGGACGGTGTCTGACGACGATCAGGATGCGGATTTGGAAGCTCAAGTGCGTGATGCCTGGGAAATGCAGAACAACTCACTCGAACTCGCGCTCAAGTCAGATGTTGACCTGCAGGACGCACTGGATCAACTCGATGCCGAACAGCGGCGACTGATTCAGTTGGCTCAGGAGTTTCTGGAGTACATTGATGAGCGCGTGTTGTGGATTCGCAGCCATGGCGCACTGACGGTATCGGGACTGACGGCAGACACGAAAGGTCTTAAGGGACTGTTCGCACGTGAACGATGGCAGTTGATTCTGTCGCTCATGTGGACCGACCTCGTCCGCGAACCGTGGTGGTATCTAATCTTTATTGCTGTCTGGTCGGCATTGGTTGTGACTCACGCCACACAGCGCAGGGCGGTACGACAACTTGGCGGGAAGGCTGCCAGTCGGCTGAATACCGCGATGCGTCCGACCTGGAGGGCGCTGCTGTGGACGACGCTGCTGGCGATCACACTGCCACTCCCTGTGCTGTTTGTGGGGTGGCGACTCAGCTGGGTTGCTGCTTCCATAAAACTTTCGGAACAGATGTGGATTGGCGATCTGTCTCAGTGGATGTTGCTGATTGGCGCGGCGCTGCTTGGTCTGGAGGTCGCCCGCAATGTGGGACGCACATCGGGACTGGGCGAGTCTCACTTTGGCTGGCCGCAGCGGGTGGTGAGATTGCTGGCGAGTCAGATTCGCAATTTTGAACTGCTCAGTTTCCCCATCGTGCTGATGGTGGCGCTGTTGCACACGCTCGATTCTGACGACAGCTCGGCTCAGTTGGAGCGAGTCTTTGCGATCGCGGGATTTTTCCTGCTGGCCCTGCTGATGCATCGAGTGGTACATCCTGTCAACGGAATTACCCAAGAATGGGTGGAGCGACATCCCAATGGCTGGCTGGCACATCTGTCCGGAGCGTGGCATCTGTTCGCGATTTCAGTACCGCTGATCCTGGCAGGATTGTCACTGTGGGGATACCACTATACGTCGGGGCGATTGACACTCAAGCTGGGGCAGACGCTGCTGTTGTTGTTCAGCGTGTTGTTCATACGGGCCTTGATCATTCGCAGCCTGATGCTCAGGCAGCGACGACTAGCGATTGAACAGGCACGAGGACTGCGCGCCGCTGCGGCCGAAAGTCGTGAAACCGAGTCCGGTGCCACTGGACCGTCGGTGACTGATCTGAGCGCGATGAGCACGCAGACGCGGCGGCTACTGGATACGACTTTGGTCATCGCGACTCTGCTGGGGATGTGGGTGATCTGGATTGATGTGCTGCCAGCACTCAACTACCTGAACCGCTGGGTGCTGCCGGGGACTTCCATCACGTATGCGTCGCTGGTGGGGGCGATCCTGATGACGGCGCTGACTGGAACCGTGGCGCGGAACCTGCCTGGCTTCCTGGAGATGGTGCTGCTGGAAAAGCTCCCGCTGGATCGATCGGTGCGCTATGCCATCGCGGCAATGACCCGGTACACGATCATCCTTGTTGGCGTGCTGATCATCAGCGAGATTCTGGGAATTCACTGGGAGAACGTGCAGTGGCTGGCCGCCGCACTGACATTCGGATTGGGATTCGGCTTACAGGAAATCTTTGCAAACTTTGTGTCCGGGCTGATCATTCTGTTCGAGCAGCCGGTCCGCGTCGGGGATGTGGTGACCATTGACGGGGTGTCGGGCACGGTGAGCCGGATTCGCATTCGCTCGACTACGATCACTGACTGGGATCGCAAGGAGTACATCGTTCCGAACAAAGAGTTCATCACTGGGCGGCTATTGAACTGGACGCTGACCGATACCGTCAACCGGATCGTGATTACCGTGGGGGTGGCGTATGGCTCGGATCCGAATCAGGTGCGCTCCATCTTGATGGAGGTGGTGGAACGGCAGCCACTGATCTTGCGGGAACCAGCACCCATTGTCACGTTCGACGGCTTTGGAGACAGTTCACTGAACTTTACGCTGCGTGCATTTCTCCCCGCACTCGACCAGCGCTTGCCGACCATTGATGCTCTGCATTCGGGAATCTATCAGATGCTCGCCGAGGCGGGCATTGAGATCCCTTTCCCGCAACGCGATTTGCACATTCGGTCGATGCCGGTTCAGGGGAGTGATTTGCTGAGTCCGCTGAGCGAGAAACGGGAATCGCTCAAGGCTGTTCCGGAAACCGAATGAACTCCGGTGGGACGTGTGCGGTGAGCCAGACACCATTCCCGGTCACGGCGAACTGATGGCCGGCTCTGTGCATGGCACAGGCAGCGATCTGCAGGAGCACCGCTCGGCCACGGCGCCGACCAACTTCGCGGGCGATGTTGGCGTCCGAGTGCAGATGCACCGCATGACGCTGTTGCGGTTTGAGACCCGATTGGCGAATTGACTCGACGAATTGCTCGGGCGTCCCGTGATACAGGATCTCTGGCGGAGATTGCGGGGCATAGCCGAGATCGACGGGGATCGAGTGACCTTGCCGCGCCCGGATGCGTGAGCCGTCCTCGGAGAATTCAAACCGCTGCTTCGAGTTTTTCTGAACGACGTCCTGAAGTTGCTCACGTGTGAGTGGATGCTGCGAGGACTGAAGTTGATCGAGGAGTTGATCCACGGCAACCCAGCCAGCGTCATCCAGTGTCAAGTCGAGAAGTTCTGGCTGGTGTCGCAGCACCAGGCTGAGGAACTTGCTCCGCGTGGTGAGTTGGGCTCGGTTCATACTGTGGGGACAGTGTGAGTTGGTCGGTGGTTCGGCTGCGGGCTCACAGCCAACGGATTCCTGACGATTCACGAAAAAACGCGACCGATCCCGGAGGATCGGTCGCGTTGATGGATTCAGACAGTCCGGTGAAATCAGACTACTTTGCCGCCTGCTTCTTGGCGAGGTGAGCGAGTCGCGACTTCGAACGGGAAGCGGCATTCTTATGAATCAGTCCCTTGGCGGCGGCCTGATCGAGCTTCTTGAATGCGAGACTCAGGGCCTTCTCACCGCTGGCGGCATCACCAGCTTCAATGGTGGTGCGGGTCGACTTCAGGACGCTTCGCAGGGCCGAACGTTGGGTTCGGTTGTGTGCACGACGTTTTGCTGTCTGACGAAGAGCCTTTTTGGCGCTGCTGGTGTTTGGCATGTTTGTTGACGGTAAGGTCCGTCCAGATAATGGGTTGTGTCTTGTGGTCAAACCGGGCGCCAAGCCCTGGAACCGAATCGAGCGAGCCAGTGTAGTGAAACCGCTGCGTCAGTTCCAGTTTGCCACGTGCAGAATCTTTGGTGGGTTGGGATCGAGGGACGCAGCGCTGGTTTGTTCACCAACTGTCGAGTGCGCGGGCACAAGTCGATTGAACTCGATGTGGCGAATGGCGACAATACATCAGCTTCGACAGTCGCCAGAGTCTGTTTCAACCGTCGCCCGGTTCTGAAGATCGGTGAGCGGAGGTCGGGACTGGCGCATGTCGGTGCGGTCACTTCGCAGGTTCGTCCAGAAGGTACGTGATTGGAATTTCCGGGCGATGGTCACGTGGGGATGGTCAATGGGGGTTCCCATGGCTGTTCTGGATCAGCTTCGAGATCCCTGTGGTTGCTTCATTTTCCGGCAGGCTTCGCGCCGATCGAAAGCCATCGGCTACCTTTCCGTAATCCTTTGCCTCCAAGTTACTACTCACGCATGAGTCAAGAATTAAAGCAGCGTCTCTTTCAGGAGCTGGAAGCTCTTGTTTTGATCGATCCGCACACGCATATCAATCCCCATGCCGCCGCGTCGAAGAATCTCGCGGACATCATGGGGTACCACTACTACACCGAACTGGCCCATTCGGCGGGATTGCCGAAGGACCAGATCGAGGGACCGGAGATCACCGCGAAGCAGAAGGTGGGCAACGTCGTCTCGAAGCTGGCCGATCTCGACAACACGGTGCAGGTCAGTTGGCTGGTGGAACTCTGCCAGGAGTTCTTCGGATTTGAGTCCGACCGCATCACCCCGGAGAACTGGGAACAGTTGTACGACAACGCCGAGCAGGCGATGGCTCAGCCGGACTGGGAACAGCAGGTGCTCACTAAGAGCAAACTGGAGAAGGTGTTCCTGACGAACGACTTCGACGATCCTCTCACTGGGTTCGATACGAATCTGTACATCCCCTGCCTGCGGACTGACGACTTGGTGTTTCATTTCACAAACCCAGCGGTTCGTGAGCGGCTCAATAAGGCGACGGACGTTGATGTCAGCGATATCGACAGTCTGCGGGACGCCGTTGGCAAGCTGTTCCAGCATTTCAAGCAGAACGGTGTTCGTGCCTGTGCGATCTCCATTCCACCCAGTTTCTCACCGGCGAAGGTTGAGGACGAATCCGCTGCCAAGGCAGTGCGTCGCGCCTGCAAGAGGAAGGAACTCTCCGACGATCAGCAGGTGCATCTGTCGCAGTCGATCTTCTGGATGCTGGCGGAGTTCTGTGCGGAATTCGCGTTGCCGTTTGATCTGATGATTGGCGTGAACCGCAAGGTCTATCCGGCCGGTGTGTTTCAGGGTCAGGATCTGTTCGACAAGCGGGTCTCGCTGATTCAGTACAAAGAGTTGTTCAATGCGTTTCCGCAGGTGACGTTCCCGCTGTCGGTCCTGGGGCAGACGAGCAATCACGAACTCGTGAGCTACGCGTGGATCTTCCCGAACGTGGTGACGAACGGTCACTGGTGGTACTCGAATACGCCGTCGTACATTGAGTTAGACACGCGAAGTCGGTTGGAAGCGGCCCCACGCAGCAAGCAGATCGGGTACTACAGCGACATGTACAAGCTGGAGTTCGCGCTGCCCAAGTTCCGGATGTATCGTCGTGTGCTTGCTGGAGTCCTGGCCAATGACTTTGTGATTGGGCGCGGCTGGACGGAAGAGCGGGCGCTCGAGCTGGGGCGACAAGTGTTGCGCGGCAACGTGGAACGCATCTTTCAAGTTTGAACGGTCGGGGCGATCAAGGGTGAGGTTGAATCATGAGTAAGCTCATTCTACTTCAGGATGGACAGGCGACGCCGTTTCCGCTCGCGGAGGGGGAATCGACGATTGGCCGCTTGCCGGACTGCACGATTCAATTGCCATCGAACATGGTGTCGCGGAAGCATGCGCGGGTGTTCTCGCAAGGATCGGCCTTTTACGTCGAGGATCTGGGGAGTGGGAACGGGACGTTCCTGAATGGCGAGAAGATCGATGGAGCGCATCCCCTAAAGCACAACGATCGATTGAAGTTTGGACCGCTGCTGTTGCGGTTTGAGTCCGATGCACCAGCCCCTCAGATCGCCGTGGCAGCGGCGGAGACTTACGTCGGGGAGGAAGGATCGTCGTTCCTGCAGGTGGACGAGAACGAAGACTCCTCCACCATCATGGGGGCGGTGGACCCCAGCGGTGGTTACGGCGTGCTTGATGTCCGGCCTCAGGAAAAGCTGAAGGCGGTTTTGAGCATCAGCCGTGCTCTGGCCGGAACACTGGAGATTGAAAAGCTGCTACCGAAGATTCTCGACACTCTGTTTGCTATGTTCCCGGCGGCGGATCGAGGCTGCATTCTGCTGAAGAATGAGCGGGGTGAAATCGTGCCTCGGGCGATGAAACATCGTCGTGAGGGATCGGATGAAACGGTCAAGCTCAGCCGCACGATCTTGAAGTCTGTGCTGGAACAAAAGCAGGCGGTGCTCTCGGCGGATGCGGCGAGTGATTCACGATTTGATGCGAGCGAATCGATCTCGGCGTTGACGATTCGCTCGATGATGTGCGCTCCGATGCTCGATTTGCAGGGTGAGCCGATTGGTGTGATCAACATCGATACTCAGAATCCGGTCGCACAATTTCGCAGCGATGATCTCGATATCATGCTGGCGATCGCCGGACAGGCGGCGCTGTCGTACGAAGGGGCCAAACTGCTGCAATCCTTCGTGGAGAAGCAGAAGCAGGACAGTGAAATGGGCATCGCCCGCAACGTGCAACAGGCGCTGTTGCCCGAGGCGATGCCCGTACTGGAAGGGTACGAGTTTTATGCCACCTACGAAGCCGCTCAGGCAGTCGGGGGCGATTACTACGACGTGATCCCGCTGCCGGATGGCAAGATCTGTCTTGCCTTCGGAGATGTGGCGGGAAAGGGGGTCCCGGCTTCCCTGGTGATGTCCCGTATGTCGAGTGCGGTGCGGACACTGGTGGAACATGTGGACGATGCGGGCGAGTTGGTCGCCAAGATCAACGATCACATGTGCGCGAAAGCGGTCGAAGGTCGTTTTGTGACCTTCGTACTGACCATCCTCGACACGCGGAATCACCGCATGCAGGTGGTCAACGCTGGGCACATGGCACTCATGGTTCGTAAACCTGATGGAGGAATTGAGGAATTTGGTGAGGAGGCGATCGGTGTGCCGATTGGCGTCCTCGAAGGCTTCCCGTTTGAAGTCGTCGAACGGGACATTCACCCCGGCGAAACGTTTGTGATCTACACAGACGGGGTGAGCGAAGCCATGAATCCGCGGAGTGACTTGTACGGCATCGATCGGCTGAAAGACGTTGTCAGCCAGGGATCGCCACGCCCAGGGGAACTGGGACCGGCGATTCGGGCGGACGTGAAACGACATGCCGCCGGTCGTCCGCAAAACGACGACATTACCCTGATGGTGTTTGGTCGACTGGCGTAATGTGATCAACCTGGAGCAGTGGCTCCCATCGCCCGTCACCAACACAAGTTCAAGCTAACGAAAACAAGAGTACACACATGGCGAACAGGAACTCGGAACGGCCCCAGGACGGGGATCTGGAATCGATTGCCCACGATCTGCTGGGAGTCGATTTGAATGTGGATGCGGAGTTGGATGAACCGCTGGAACTGGATGATCTCGGACTCGACGCGCTCGGTTTTGGTGCCGCTTCCGAAAGTGCAGAAGAGACGGAAGCAAGCGAGTCGGAAGTCTCCCCCATCGCGGGCAGCATCGGAGGAGACCAAGCGAGCCGGCAGGAGTCGGCTGAGCCGCCGCGCCGACGTCGCCCATCGCATGTCACCGCGAAGGGGGAAGATGACGACGATGATGGCTTTGGAGCTGGTCTGCTCGATGCCTTCGATGACGAAGACGACGACGAAGAGGATGGGGACTTCGCCGCCGATGTCGCTCCCGAGACGGTGAGTGCTGCGGCAAGCGCGCCAACTGCGGACTCGTTCGAGCTTGACGACGAGGATGGGGACGAAGCGGACGAGGACGAGATCGAAGACGACGTGGACGAAGACGCCGCCGCCTTGGCCGAGGCGAAACTGCAGGAGGCTCAGGGGGACGAGTTCTGGGACGCCTTGGAAGGGTGGGACTGGGATGCGGATCGACCTGCGGCCAAGAGTGGAGCACAACGCGAGGAGCGAACTCGGTCGCGGAAAGGAAGGTCGGATCGTGACGAGGCTCGCGCAGGATCCAAGCGTCGTGGTCGCGGCTCGTCGAGTCGCGACGATGAGGGTAAACGCGGTGCGTCTCGTAAGACCACGGAACAGGCCGAAGAACGACGCCCGGAAGGCAAGTCGGACGAAGAACGCAGAGAACGGCCAGCACGCAAGGAGCGAACTGAACGTCCAGCTGTGGAAGATCGTGAAGAACGTCCGTCACGGGAGGACCGCAAAGGACGTTCGTCGCGGGAGGACAGGGGATCGCGGTCGGCGAAGGCAGAGCGTCCATCCCGGTCGTCAACAGAAGAGCGACCAGCGAAGGCGGAGAAAGTGCGGTCCTCCACTCAGGACTCTGGAGATGAGGATGATGCACCGAGTGGTGAAGAGCGGTCCAAGCGCCGCCGCCGTCGCCGTCGAGGTGGCCGTCGGGATCGAGAGGACGTCGTCGCCGCTGAAGAGCAGACATCGCGTAAGGATCGTCTGTCCCAGTCGGAAGTCGTGGACGAGTTCGACGATGACGAGGATTCCTTTGGCGGCGGGCTGCTCGGCGAAGTGGCACGTGATGCGGATAAGTCGCGTGGAGAGTCGCCACAGGCCGAAGATCGTGATGCAGAAAGCGAAGATCGCCCACGTCGTCGTCGCCGTCGCCGCGGACGTCGTCGCTCAAAGGAGCAGGACGCCGCACCAGTGGATGATGTGGTTGCCGATCAGGACGACGACGACGATGAGGACGAGTTCGATGACGAGCCGAGTGTGAGCAATGAGGGTGATCAGGACGATGACGGCTTCGGCGCCGGCATCGATGTTGACGATCGGCCCAAGCGTTCGCGTCGTCGCCGCTCTAGCTCACGCAAGCCGAACAAGGAGTCCACATCGTCAGCAGCGGCGGAAGAGCCGCGCACCCGACGTGGTCCGTCGAAACCAGCGGCGGCCCGAGTCGAGTCCGATGAGGCGGATGAGGCCAAGCCTGCCAAACGTAAACTGAGTGTCCCCACTTGGGCAGATGCCATTGGCATGCTCGCCAAGAAGCAGCCCAAGGGATCGTCCTCACGCGGATCGCGAAGTGAGTCGTCGCGTGGTGAAGGATCGCGTTCCAGTGATTCCCGAGCAGCGGACGCGCGCTCCAGTGACGCGCGGGGATCGAAGTCTGGATCGGAAGGCGAAGGGGACGAAGATCGACCACGTCGTGGTGGTCGTCGCCGTCGCGGTAGTCGTCGCAAGAGCGAGGACTAGTTGCAGCGGTTCGCGGTTGACTCTTGGCGAGCGGGGGACGTCAGTCCCCCCTGGTCAAGGGTTGTGAGGTGCAAGAGTTGCGGGGTGAGAGTTCACGGGCTTGGAACGGAACGCTCATGGCGAATGGCCTGTTGCCTCCGCAGTTCCGCAAAACCGATGCTGGCTGCTCACGGAGGATGCAAGTCGTCCGGTGATGACGTACACTTGAGTTGGCAAAGGATCGATTCGTCGAACCGTGCGAGCGCTTAGGACGCGTTCGTGGCGGTCCTGCAGCAGGGAGCGATTGGACAGATGTCTGTTGTTGCGAGTATGCAGTGCCCGCACTGCGGTAAGTCGCTCAAGATCAAGAACCAAGCATTGATCGGGAAGTCGGTCAAATGCCCCGGTTGCACGAAGGTGATTGTCGTCAAGCTGCCACCGCCTCCCGAAGAAGAGGAGGTCGAACTGCAATTGGCAACAGATGATCCTCCCGTGGGAACGTCACCGCGCATCGTGTCGGATGTTCCGCTCGGTATCCCCACGTCCACGCCGAAATCGCCTGTTGGAGCAACGGCGAACGACTCATTGCCGTTGCCGTTTCCCAATCCAGCCGCGCCGGTGGTCAGCAGTGCTCCGCATGTTGCCGATCCCTTGCCGCTGCCGGAACTGGAGGGGCCGGCAGTAGCATCTCCGTCGTCGGCAGCGCCGGTCGGGTTGGATGTCTCTGGTGTGCCGACCAATGCGTCGTCGGCCGGGACGCTCAATCGACTGAAGAAGATGAAGCGTCGTCGCGCCATGGGGCAGACGATCATGTTGGGCGTGCTCGGATTGCTTTGCGTTGGCTTGCTGGGCGGCATTGTCTTCATGGTGACGCAGTCAGGCTCCCCTGCGGGGGATGATGTGGTCGCCACGTCAATGCAGCCGGGAACGGGCGGCGAGTCGCCGGTGGAACCGATCGACCCCAACGGTCCGTATACCGCGCGGCAACTGGAAACGAGTAGCGAACTGCTGGCGGAATTCAAACCGACGTCAGGTGAACCGCTGCAAATGTACATGATGCCGGGCGGCGTCAACTTCTTCATGCACCTGCGGCCAGCTCAACTGTGGTCGGAGGAATACGACTACCAGTTGCTGCGCGCGGCTCTGACAGAAGACGTGACCAAGTGGATTGAAACGACCATTCAAGAGATCACTCATCACTCGCCAACGCAGATCGAGGAGATGCGGATTGGATTCCTGTTCGGGGCGCGAGGGATCAAGCCGGATATGGCGGTGGCGTTTCGCTTGAAGGAACCGGGCAAGACATCGCAATTGATGGACATGTTCCCCGGCAGCATGTTGTACGAAATGCCCCCTCCGCTCATTAAGACAGATGGCAAACGGGCCGTGTTGATTCATGAAGATGCTCAGACGATCGTCAGTTGGCCCGAGTATCTGGCGGCGGGCGACGAACTGGAGCAGTCGCTCAAAGTGCCCAGCTACGACATCACGGCGGACATGCAGCGATTGCTGGAACTGACCGACGACGAGCGACTGTTCACGATGGTTGGTTCAGTGAACGATCTGCGAATTCATGGCAAGCTGCTGTTTCCGGAAGGATTGCATTTGGCGAGTGAGCAATTTGTGAAGTGGCTGGGCGAGGATGTCGAAGCGTTCTCGTGGTCGCTGCAGCCGTTGCCGTATCTGCATTCGGAACTCTCGTTGCGTCCTGTGTCCACAAGCAATGCGCTGCGTGTGCGGGATCGATTGGAAACGCAACTCGAACAACTGCCCGAGCAGATGTGGCACGATGTTGCGATCCGCATGCATCCTAGCGAGATGCGGGTGCGGAATTTCGTTGGTCGCTTGCCGTCGATGCTGGAAGCGTTCCGGCAGTCGACTGTGGTGCAGAATGGCCCGCAGCATGTGACGGCGACGACGGTCCTGCCAGCCAAGGCGGTTCCAAACATGGCGCTCGCGGCATTGTTCACAGTGGCGGAAGCGGCACGGACCGATTTCAGCACGCCAGCGGTCGTGGTCGCCACGAATACTCAGCCCGATCCGAAGCTGCCGGGCACGATCGTTGAGCGGATCAAACAGTTGCAGGTCGATGCCGAATTCGAACGCGTGCCGATCGAGCAGGCGATCACGTACATCTGCAGCGAAGTCAAAGTGGAATCATTTGTTGATGGCGATGCGCTGAAAGACGCGGGTTGGACCAAGAACATGCCGCAGACGTTCAATCTTGGCAAGGTTTCGGGGGAACTGGCGCTGGCGCAGATCATCAACAAGTATCAGGAACGAACCTCGCAGATGGTGGTGAGCATTGATGAGGCGAAGAAAGTCCTCCGCGTGACGACGAAGAAATTCGCGGAACGCGATGGACTGCCGATTTACGAGTTTCCCAAGACGGAGTAAGCACAGCCGGTCTGTGCGGGCACATGTCGCAACACCAAGGTTTCGAGAAAGGGAGTT
Source organism: Planctomycetaceae bacterium (assembly GCA_020426425.1). Taxonomy (GTDB): domain Bacteria; phylum Planctomycetota; class Planctomycetia; order Planctomycetales; family Planctomycetaceae; genus JACKHO01. The sequence continues at coordinate 14,130 of JAGQQB010000030.1, forward strand.
GAGATGAACAGGTCGAAATGGCTGATTGTTCTGGGACTGTTGGGGACGGCGATCGCGGTGGGACAGGTCCCGCTGAATCGGACCAACACCAATCCCGCCGGTCTGTTGCCGGAGAATGCGGTCCTGTTCGTGCAGATGGATGGTTCGCTTGAGCATCAGGCGGCGTTCGAACAGACGGCGTGCTATGAAGCTCTGTATGAGAGCGGATTGATGGGGGTGTTCGAGAGGCTGATGGAGCAGCTTTCGGGCGCGGCTCCGCCGCAGGCACAGCAGGTCCAAGTGGCGCTGCAGGTCATCAAAGAACGCGGGCTTTCGCTCGCGGTCGCGGTGGAACCTCCCAATCAAGGTCCACCGCAGCCGTGGGGCGTGATCGTGCTGCACCGTGGCGCGGAATTGAAGAAGCATCTCGACGAACTCGCGAAACGAGCGCCGGGTGAATACAAGTTCGAGTCGGCGGAGTACCGCGATCGACAGATCACACATGGAGTGATTCCTGATTCGCCGGCTCAGGTTGGCTGGTGGGCGGAGCAGGGGCATCTGCTGGTCGCGGTGGGGATCAACGCGATCGATCCGGCGCTCGATGTCGCGGACAAGCAGCGCGGCAACATCATGTCTAGTGGGAACTTCGCCAAGTATGTGGCGGCGGAAACTGAGTTTGAGGTCACGCAGCGGGGCTGGCTGGATCTGGTGCCGCTCAGGGAGATGTTCGGTGGCATGCCCGCGCCAGTGCCTGCAGCACGACGCGGCGAGGAAGTCACCGTGCTGGATGTGCTCAAGACACTGGGGCTCGACAACCTGAACACGATCGCCATGCGGACCGGTTACAAGGGACGCAGCCTGTGGTCGGAGCAGTATCTTGACGCGCCGGGTGAGAAGAAGGGGTTGCTCGCGCTCTGCGAACAGGAACCGATTTCGTTCGACCAGCTGCCACCGATGCCTGCCAGTCAGAGCGGCTTTGTCGCCAGTAGTTTCAATTGGTCGAAGGCCTACGATGCGCTGCTGCAGGTGGCGCTCGAAGGGAGCGAATACGGGCCACGCGATGGCCGCGATGATGTGGTCAACGGTCTGCAGGAAGTCACCCGGGAACTGGGCATCGATCTGAAGGACGACCTGTTCGACGCGCTGGGGCACATTCACTGCTTCTATGCTGATGGAATGCAGGGGAGCCTGGGGCTGAGTTCCGCAGCCGCTGTGAGTGTGAAGGACGAAGCGGCACTGCGGCAGTCGCTCGGCACGGTGCTGGGGCGCATTGAGGACAAGTCGCGGGGGCAGGTCGTGCTCGGTTCCGTCGAGCGAAATGGGCGCTCGTTTCTGACGGTCAACATCCCGAAGTTCCCGGTCTTCCAGCCGACGATTAGTGTGAACGATGGCTGGCTGGTGGTCGGTTTGAATTCGCAGGCGGTCGAGTCGTTCTACCTGCGGCTCGATGAGCGGCTGCCACGCTGGCAACCAGGGCCAGCCTATCAACAGGCGCTGGCGGAACTGCCGCAGAACTTCACCGGATTGACCGCGATGGATCCCAGCGACAGTTATCGGATGGTGATC
>JAGQQB010000309.1 GCA_020426425.1 Planctomycetaceae bacterium
CGTCTCCACCGTCTTGGGGGTGAACTGGGCGACGTCGGCCACAAATGAGACCTTGGCGGGAATGACATACTGCGGAGCGGCGTCGAGCACTAACCGGACTTCAGACCCTATCGCGACCCGGCCGGCCTCGGTCGTGGGCAGGAAGAACGTCATGTACACGTCACCGACATCCAGCAGATTCAAGACGATCCCACCGGGATTGAGCACCTCGCCAGGCTGAGCCACACGATATTGCACGCGTCCGTCGCGCGGCGCCTTGAGTTCGCTGTCGTCAATGTCGGCCTGAATACGCTCACTAGAGGCCTGCAATGCTTCAACAGACGCCTCTGCCCCGATAATTTGGGATTTCGCGGTGAGAATGGCCGCTTCCGCCGCCGCCAGCTGGGCTTTTGCCGCATTCAATGCCGCCACCGCCCGATGAAAGGCTGCCCGGTCGTCGTCCAACTGCTGCTCGCTTGTGGCATTCTGCTTCGCCAGGGATTCTGTTCGCTCAAGGCGTTTCTTCGCCACCTCGTGCTCGGCCTCGCGCTGGGCGACCACCGCATCCGCTGCCGCCTTTTCACTTTCCCGCTGAGTCACCTGGCTGTGTGCAACTGCGACGGAACTCTTCGCCTGCCGGAGTTGCGCTTGAGCCTCTCGCAATTGAGCTTCAAGGACGGCGGTGTCCATGCGTGCGAGTACGTCGCCGGTCTTGACGAACTCTCCCTCGTCCACCAGCACGGCCGTCACGCGCCCGGCCGTCTTCGCCGCAACGTCGATCTCAACCCCTTCAATGCGACCGTTGGCGCTCGCAAATCCCGCCCCCAGGTCCATCCGATCCCCCGCAAACCAGGCCACATAACCGGCGTATGCGCCAGCGGTAACCGCCACACCAAGGAGGAGCCACGACCATTTACTGTTCCAGTTCCATTTCATCGGGTCGCTCTTTCACTCGGGCGCGGCGACCAGAAATGCGTCTGTCACAGGCGAGTCCCGACAACTCAGAGTCGTATCATTCGTGCTTACCTTCTCTGATGTCTTAACGGGTAAGCCAACGCCGGCAACGTCCTTCCTGCCATCTGCAACGAAGCAAGCGTCGCCAGCGACTGCAAATAGGGTTTAAGTTCGCTCCACTCGGCGTATGACAACGCAGGTAGCTGGATGTGAATCCTCGCTTCTGGATCGAACATCTGGCCGTCGTTAAGTCCGAGGATAACCGGCAGGGCGCGCCCATCAGCCGGATATGAGACGGTGATGCGTCCTCCGCACGACGCAATGCGCGCCGGTGCTTTGGCGTTTAACGCTCGTCGATTCAACCGTGCAAACAATCTCCATGCGAATACAAACGGTGTGCGCAATTCTGCACGTAATTCAGCACGAGTCATCCAACGGGCCTCCTATTCGAATCGACCATTGCACGAAATCCTCGCCGTCAACTTTAGCGTTCTTGCGGCCCGGTTCCTGTGACAAGCACGCTTTGCAATCATTCCTCACCTTCCCCAATCTTGCCGCAGCGCTTTGGGAAGACTTCGACTCTGATATCGATTTCCTCGCCGAATGCACTATGCATAAACCGGACGCCCCATGGGACCATCACATAGGTCCACCCCCTGAGGTCCAATCCTCGGCGACCCTGGAGGGCTGGATCGTCGATGGCCTCGACCACCTCGGCCGTAACCGCCATCGACGTCAGTAGTGCTTTCAGTTCATCAGGACTCATCAATCGTCATGCTTTCGCGGTCTCAAGTGACTCCAATGCGGCCGACACCTGCGGTTCTTCCTCTTCACACTCTTCTTCGGCTTCTGCGTCTGCCAGATGAATCGGCTTGGCTTCGTCGTCTTGCTGCGTTGGACCTCCCACGAGGCGTCGCACACCGCCGCCCAGGTCATCCATCAAGCTGTACACGACTGGGATCACGACAAGCGTCAAGAGCGTCGACGTAATCATTCCTCCGATCACGCAGGCGCCCATCGGCTGACGAGATTCCGATCCGGCACCAAGGCCGATGGCAATCGGGATCATTCCCGCAATGGTGGAGAAGGCGGTCATCAGAATCGGGCGGAGCCGGACCGGCCCGGCCGTTAACAGCGCTTCGGTTTTCTCCATGCCCTGTTCGCGGCGGAGCAGATTCGTGTAGTCCACCAGCAGAATGGCGTTCTTGGTGACCAGCCCCATCAGCATCACCATGCCAATCATGCTAAAGATGTTCAGTGTCAGGCCGGTCAGCGCCAATGCCCCCAGTGCGCCTCCGATCGACAGTGGCACCGAAAGCATGATCGTGACGGGGTGAATGAAGCTCTCGAATTGAGATGCGAGCACCATATAGATCAGTACAATTGCCAGACACAGCGAGAAAATAATGCTGGCGAACGATTCGGCCATCATATCGCCGGCGCCAGTGAAGGCGCTGATCACACCCGGCGGCAGTCCGACTTCGCGTTCGATGGCCAGCGTGTCGGCGATGGCGGCCCCCAGCGGTTTGGACTTCTCCAGGTTGGCCATGATGGTCACCTGTCGCTGTCGGTTTTGCCGGTCAATCTGTACAGGCCCGGTCCCCTCTTCGACATCCGCGACGTGGCGGAACTCCACGAGACGATCGTCGCGGGTCCGCACGGGAAGCGCCGCAATCGCCTCGGACCGGTTCCGGTCTCCTTCCGCCAGACGCACGCGGACATCAAAGCTCTCGCCACCCTCTTCAAATGTGCTGACAGGCCGGCCACCCACGAGCGTTTGAACGGCCCGTCCCAGTTTCTCGATGTTGATGCCGAGGTCGGCAGCCCGATCCCGATTGGGCAAAATGGCTACCTCCGGCTTGCTGGAGTCGTACGTCAGGTTGACGTCCACAATACCGGGAACTTCTCTCATCAGCTGTGTCACCTGCCGTGCGGTCTTTTCAAGTTCGGCGATGTCCGCGCCACGCAGGTTGTACTGTAACGGAGCTGAACGGAATCCCCCGCCGGAAACCCGTGGGATGTATTCGACGCTGATCTTGGAATGCCCCAGGTCCTGCACACTTTCCCGGGCCATCGCCATGATTTCGTGCTGGCTGAGCGTCCGCTCCGACTTATCCGGGAGTTGGACCAGAATCATGCCGTAATTGACGCGGCCTTCCTGGCCGGCTCCGATGGTCGAGTACAGGTTGGTGACGTACGGCAGTTCCCACAGTCGCCGTTCCACTTCTTCGAGAATCCGGCTCGTCCGCTCGATGGATGATCCGAGTGGCGTCTCAACCTGTACATTGAACTGTCCCTCGTCCTGCGCGGGTGTGAACTCGGTCCCCACGAGTGGCAGAAGCATAATGCTGCCGATGAACACTCCGATGGCAAGAGCCGAAACGAGCCAGCGATGCCGCAAAGCGAAACGCAGCGTTCCCCCATACAGCCACTCGATGCCTGTGAAGAAGCGTTCCACGATGTTGAACAGTCGTCCGTGTTGCGGGATGACTTTCAACACCCGCGAGCAGAGCATCGGTGACAGCCAGACGGCGATGAATGTCGAGACCACCACCGCAAAGGTGACGGTCAATCCAAATTCGTAGAAGAAACGTCCTACCAGCCCATCCATGAAGGCCACGGGAATGAACACGGCGACAATTGCCAGCGACGTGGCAATCACTGCAAAGCCGATTTCCTTCATGCCGGCGATGGTGGCCTGGATGCGAGATTTTCCCTGCTCCATGTGCCGGAACGCATTCTCCAGTACAACAATCGAGTCGTCGATCACCATGCCGACCGAGATGCTGAGCGCAAGCAGCGACATCATGTTCAGCGTGAAGCCGAATGCGAGCATGAATGCATAGGTGGTGATAATTGTCGTCGGAATGGTGACTGCCGCCACAAAAGCACCGCGCCAACTGCGCAGGAACACCAGGATTACGAGCACTGCGAGAACGCCCCCTCGCAGCAGTTCCCCCTGAGCCTCATCGACGCTGTTCTTCACGAACACCGACAAGTCCTGCGTCAGCGTCAACTCATACCGGTCGGGAAGATCGGATTCGATGTTGGTCAGGCGCTTCTTCACCTCAGTGGCAACACCCAGCATGTTCTCGCCCGACTGGCGCCGGACTTGCAAGGAGACGGCCCGCTGGCCATTGAGTCGTGAGAGACTACGGAAGTCTTCCATTCCGTCTTCCACCGTGGCGACGTCTTTCAGGCGAATGGGCGTCCCCTGACGATGCGCGACGACGACGTTCTCGAAGTCCGCTGGCGTTTGAATGCGCCCTTTCGTTTTGACAACCAGTTCTCGGGTGTCCGCTTCGACCCGTCCGCCTGGATACTCGACATTCTCCTTCTCAATGGCCTCCACAACGTCCGAAGCCGTGAGCGCGTAACCGCGCAGGTCGTCCACGCGCAGCCAGATGCGGATTTCTCTGTCACGGCCTCCCACGACCTCCACGGCGCCAACGCCATCGACCCCTTCAATCTGGGGCTTTATCACATCGTCGGCGTAGCGCGTCAGTTCGCGGATTGACTCCGGTCCCGCCAGCGTGATCGACATAATCGGGGCGGAGTCGGGATCGAACTTCTCAACGACCGGGGGATCAATCCCGACTGGCAGATCCGCCCGGATTGCCGCCACTTTGTCCCGGACGTCCTGGGCCGCAATGTCGATGTTCCG
>JAGQQB010000310.1 GCA_020426425.1 Planctomycetaceae bacterium
TGTATCGATTTCGACCGAGTTGGCAGAAATTGACATGGCCTTCACAATGGACATGCAAGCTGTGTTGCACTGACCGTTCCAACGTCCCATCTTCCCAACATCCCATCTTCACGTTATGGCAAGATGTGCGCGGACGGCGCTGAGCACCTCCTGCAAACGCTCGCCGAGTTCTCGTTCCAGATCGCGACAGCCCGCGCAGTTCCCTTCGTTTGCCAACTGCTCCATCTGCAGCGCTGAAGCCGCCACGGAAGAGCCGAATGTCCTGAGGTTTCCTTTGAGCGTATGGGCCGCGCGGCGCACGTCGGTCAATTCCTCGCGGTCCAGTCCGTCTGCTAATTGTTGCAGTAGCCCGGGGACTTCATCGAGAAAGGCGGCGGCAATTTCGCTCGCAAGTTCCACGTCCCCGCCCGTTGCTTCGACCACCGATTCCCAGCGGAAGAGGAACGCATCGTCTTCCGTTGGAGGGACACTCTTTGTGCCCGTTGGAGCCGCGATCGGTGGAGGCGAGTTGCCGAAGTCCCGCTCGTTGGACGTGACTGGTGTCGCCAGTTGCATGTTGCCATCGTGGTGCCCGGCAACATGAGCCATTGGAGCCGTCGGTGCGTTCACGGGAGCGGGCTGTTCGTTGTTCGTATCGTCCTCACCGTTTTCAACCGGCGCGACGTGAGTGGCGAAGTCCACCGTAGATCGAGTCGCCTCCGGCAGCAGTTGTTCCAACACGTTGAGGAGTGCCTGTGGACGCAACGGCTTGGTGATGTATTCATCGACGCCAGCGGCGAGGCAACGTTCCCGGTCCCCCTGCATGGCATGTGCGGTGAGCGCGACAATGGGAAGTCGGCAGCCTGCGTTCTGTTCCCAGGCGCGGATTTCGGCGGTCGCCTGGAGTCCATCCAGCACTGGCATCTGGACGTCCATCAGGATCAAATCGAAGTTCTGCTGCTGAGCAAACTCAATGGCGCGTTGACCGTTGTCAGCGACAGTCACGGTGTGCCCCCAGCGTTGCAGCAACCCGCAAGCGAGTTTCTGATTCGGAATACTGTCTTCGGCGAGCAGGATGGAGAGCGGACGCAGTCGCGATTCGGGCAGCGCCGTCGGGCGTTGCGGCAGCCGCTGTTGCTGTCCGGTCACCGCTTCCATGATCGCGTCGAACAGGTCCGATGGTTTGACCGGTTTGACGAGGTACGACTGAATCCCGAGTTGTTCACAGCGCTGGACGTCCTGGTCGTGATCGAGCGACGTGAGCATCATCACCAGCGTACTTCCCAGACGTGGATCCTCGCGCAGTTTGGTGGCGAGCGAAAACCCATCGATCTCTGGCATGCAGGCATCGGTCAGCACGACATCGAATGCCTGATCGGTGACATGCGCCTGACGCAGCCGTTCCAATGCCTGCTCGGCACCGGCGACGGCAACTGGGCACATCCCCCACAGCGAACACATCTCCAGCAGAATCGTACGGTTAGTTTCGTTGTCATCGACGATCAGAACACGAAGACCCTCGATGACGGCAGGATCGAATTCGCGTGCAGGAACATCCTGCGGCGCGACTTCGGCAAACTTGCTTGTGAAGTGGAACGTACTCCCCTGTCCCACCGTGCTTTCCACCCACATGTGGCCATGCATCAATTCGGCCAGTCGACCGGAGATGGCGAGTCCCAAACCGGTGCCGCCGTAACGGCGCGTGGTCGACATGTCCGCCTGTTCAAATGCCCGGAAAATGCGCTTCTGTTGCTCTTCATCGATGCCAATGCCGGTGTCGCGTACGGCGAATGACAACTCGTGATCCCCGTCACGAAAACCATCACAGCCGACTTCGAGCACGACTTCGCCCGACTCGGTGAATTTGATCGCGTTCCCGACAAGATTGACCACAATTTGCCGCAGGCGGAGCCCGTCCGCAGTGATATATTGCGGTACATCATTCGCAACATGACAGGCGAGTTCGAGCCCTTTCGCATGCGCCCTGAGCGCGAGTGGCTTGATCGACTCCGACATCAGTTCGCGCAGGTCGAGTGGATACGGATCGAGTTCCAGTCGACCCGACTCGATCTTCGAGAAGTCGAGGATGTCGTTGATGATTGCCAGCAGCGACTCCGCCGACTCCTGCACCGTTTCCAGATAGTCGCGCTGTTGCGGTTTGAGAGTCGAGTCGAGCACGAGTTCGGTCATCCCCATGATGGCGTTCATCGGCGTGCGGATTTCGTGACTCATGTTGGCGAGGAATTCGCTCTTCGCCCTGTTCGCGACTTCAGCCGCTTCTTTGGCCGCCTGCAGTTCCACTTCAGCCTGTTTGCGTTTGCTGATGTCGCGCGCTATGCCGACGACGCCCACAATCTTGTCGTCAGCGCCGCGTAGCGGAACCTTCGTGGTGAGGATCCACCGCCGTTCGCCCGTCTCGGAGAGGATTTGCTCCTCGCGATTGATCAGCGGTCGTCCTTCCTCCATCACACGCTGGTCATCTCGACGATAGATCTCCGCCAGATCGGGCGGGCAGAAGTCGAGGTCCGTCTTGCCAATCAAATCGTCAACGCTCTTGCCACCCAGGATTCGCGCATGGGCGCGATTGACCAGGACAAACCGAAATTCCCGGTCCTTGAAGAAAATGTAATCCGGCAGGTGGTCGATGAGCGTCCGCAACTGGTCTCGTTCGAACTGCAGTAGTTCCGCCATTTCATGATGCGTGCTGATGTCACGCGAGATGCCCAGCGTGCCGATGATCTTGCCGTCTGTTCGACGCAGGGGAACCTTGGTGGCCGACACCCAGGTCACCCGACCATCGGGCCAGACCAGTCGTTCTTCGCGGTCGATCATCGGCTCGCCGCTTTCCAGAATATGGCGCTCATCCTCCTCGGCCTGTTGCACATGTTCGCTTTGAAAGAAGTCGGCATCCGTCTTGCCGACCGCTTCTTTCGGATCGCCCAGTCCCGATCGCCTTGCTTTGGCCCGGTTGATCCGCAGGAACTTGCCGTCAGGATCCTTGAAGTAGATGTCGTCGGGAATCGCTTCCATCAATCCGTCGATCAGTAGTTTCTCTTCTTCCAACTGCACTTGAATCTGTTCCCGTCGGGTGACTTCGCTCTGCAGGTCATCGACGGCCTCCTGCAACTCGAAGGTCCGTTCGCGAATCTTCTCGTCCAGGGTGCGATTCGCCTGCTTGAGATGCTTGTGGTAGTGCTTCTGCTGCAGGCCCAGGATGGCGGTGGTCCACAGGGCAAAGAGCGTTAAGGCGGTATTGATCAGCGTAATCAGGGCTCCGAGCTCCGAATTCGCTCCGTGGAGAATTCGACTGATGAGCAGCAGCAGAGTGCAGAGCGTCGCAATACCCCAGGTGAGAGCGGCACTCGAACGGGACAACGTCAACAGTAGCACGGCCACATAGAGCAGACCGACCACAACTTCCCCAGGCAGGCTGATCTCGACTGCGAAGACCGCGAGCGACAGTGCCACCGTCGCTATCCCGAGCAGTTGCGTCTTGGTCATACAGATTCCCTACGTGCGCGATCAGGTCCGATCAACCATGACAACTATACCACAATCCGCCTCGCGTGGGACGGCAATGCCACACCGGGATGTGGCCGCGATGATTCGCGCGTCCGAACCTTGTGAGCGATTTGCGGGTCCGTCACAATCCGTCTCTCAGTCAACGATCAATCGCCGTTTGGGGAGTTCTGGTAATGGGAGTTATTCGGGTCGCAGTGCAGGGAGCTTCGGGTTATACGGCCCTGGAGTTGCTCAAGATTCTTCTGCGTCATCCACAGGCGGAGTTGACCGTTGCGACCAGTCGGACAGAGACCGGATTGCTTTCGGGCGTGCATACTTCTTTGGTAGGGCGAACACAAGTTCAGATGTCCTCGCCGTCGGCCGAACAGATCGCGGAACAGGCCGATGTCTGCTTCTGTTGTCTGCCGCATGTCGCCAGTATGGAGAGCATCCCGCAACTGCTCACCGCCGGACTCAAAGTGGTCGACCTCTCTGCCGACTACCGACTTCGCGATCCTGGCGTGTACGAAAAATGGTACGGCCACGTTCATACCGATCCCACACGACTCGGCTCCACCGTTTACGGATTGCCGGAACTGTACCGTGATCAAATCGCTTCGCAGCAGCTCATCGCGAATCCCGGCTGCTACACCAGCACAGCGATCCTCGCACTGGCCCCGCTGCTCAAGGCGGGAGTGATCGAACCTCAAAGCATTATCATCGACGCGAAAAGCGGCGTTTCCGGTGCCGGACGGACGCCCAAGCTCGGCACGCTGTTCTCGGAATGCAACGAAAGCCTGTCCGCCTACGGTGTTGGAAACCATCGGCACACGCCCGAGATCGAACAGGTGCTCAGCAATGTGAGTGGGCAGTCCGTCGAAGTGCTGTTCACCCCACATCTCATCCCGATGGATCGCGGTATCCTGGCGACGATCTACGCGACCCCCATCGGCAAGGTGACCGAGGCATCGCTGATGGACATCCTGCGTACGCATTATGCCAGCGAACCGTTCGTCCGCGTGGTCGACCATCTCCCCCGCACACGAGACGTCGCCAACACGAACTACTGCGACATC
>JAGQQB010000311.1 GCA_020426425.1 Planctomycetaceae bacterium
GGCCGAAGATCTCCAGTAGACTGGCGGGATGCAGCGCACCGAAACCGTACTCCGCGAAACTCTGCATCAGGTAGACGCCGACTTCGACATTGAAACCTTCGTCGAGCGTCAATCCCGGGCCGGGGCCAAGGAGCGCGGAATCGTCAGCGCAATCGAGCGTTGCCAGCACGGCGACAAGCGCCAGCGCGGCGATGATCGCAGGTCCGGTCCAGTTACGTGACATCGACTGCGAACCTCCCGGTGATCGGTCGCAATGCACATGCAAATTCGCGACATCGGGCCGCAGCCTTCCTCAGTGTCGCCCGACTCTCCGAGTCGGGTCGAGTCCAGTTTGATCGACGAACGTGTCCTGATGGATTGGCGCCGAAGCGGGACGCGGCACGATTCGGAGAATCGTGCGACACTGGCGCGGCGCTGTAGAAGATTTCCACCTCCGGCTGCGAAACACTCGACGTGCGTTTGGGCAGGGGACTAACGCCCCCGGCTCGTCGGATTCGATTTCGGCCTGCTACATGCGTCGCCACCGAACTGTTAACCTTTCGCCGTCGCGGGCTTCTTGCTCCCCTTCCAGAGCCGACCGATCAACCCATCAATCCCGAACCAGGTCCCGGTCGGCATGGCCGCGATGGCCAACAGAGCAATCACTTCGATGAGGTTCTTGTTGATAATCAGGCTATGCTCTGGCGACGGCGGTTGCGGAACGCCGGGCCATGGCGGAACGACGAGGTAGAAGTTCAGCAGCATGAAGGCACCGGCCAAAGCCGCGATGCGCGTGCCAAGACCGATGATCAGCAGGGTACCCAGAATGAGCAGTCCCCACATCGCCTTGCTGCTGGCACGCCACAGCGGTGTGTCTTCCATTGGCATGGCTCCGTGGGCAAGTTGCTCAACGGAAAGCAGTTTGAACGCCTCTTCCCGCAGTTCGGTATCGAGCGTCTTCACCGGCCCGACGACTTCGTTGCGCAGGATGCTGAGTTTCGTTTTCAGCTTGCTGGCGTGATCATACTGGTAGTCGATCTTCGCGCGGCTCAACGCTTCTTCGTATTCGTGCAGCAGATCCTTGTACTCCTGGATCTTGCCGTACGCGACCGATGTCCGTTCGCGACTTTCTTCCGCCGCCGTGGTTGTTCCCATGACAATGTCGAATGACCCACGCTCGTTCAGCGCGCCCGTCACGCCCACGAACTCGGGATTGCCTCGCAGTTGAGCCGCCAGGCGATGCCGATACGAGACCTTGCGGGAGTCGGCACAGAGTTTCTTCACCGCCTCCCGGAACGCAGCGGCATCATCAGCTTTCGCCTGTGCGAGCAGCGCCTGTTCTTCACTGGGAAGGACCGGTTGTTCTACCCGCAGGCGATTCACCTTGGCGTCGTAGCTGAAGGTCTTGTTGAGCGATCGCGCCGCCAGATCGACCCCCGTCGGCAGACCATCGACTTCCACTTGCACGACTGGCCCGACGGGATCCGCAGCGGGATCGGTCAGCGATTCGGAGACCCCATCGAGCAGGCGATTCAGCCGCGCCACCTGATCTGCATCGAGGTGATAGTGCGCCGCAAAACGATTCCGCCAGTCGTACCACTTCGCGGACACCTTGGTGTAGTCGAGCCAATCCAACTCATCAGGATCGCCAACCATGTTGCGGAACGTGTCGCGAAATGGCCCTTGAGCATTCTTGAGATAGCCTTCAGCCGTCCAGGGATCGGGAGAGTCGAGCGAGTCGTACTTCCACATCCCTTCGTATAGGAACTGCCATCCAATCGAGATCCGCAGAACCACAAGAAACAGGACAGCCAGCAGCGGCAGACGGCGCGTATCCACGACGAACGGGTTCCTTCATCAAACTGGAGGCAATCAATTCTGGATGACACAGATTCTCGGGCGGGAGTCGCGTGACACGCGTTCTCCGCCGGGAGCCACGCGGTACATGACCGTACGAACCTGCGGTCGCAACAGCTCCGGGAACGCTCAACCTCTTCGAAAGTTCACACTTGCGATTCTTCGAAGAACAGGACGTCCTCAGAGATATTCCGGACGATGGGGGATAACTGGCGTCCCTTGTGGGGGAAAGGGATCCACAGTGCCCCAATGTCGGGGTGATCATCGCAATACCTCAGGGAATTGTCGAGTCCCATGACGTAGAAGGCCGTCGACAGGGCGTCTGCCTGGGCCGCAGTCGGCGCGATCACACTGACCGACAGCATGGTCTCTGCAGGCCAGCCGGTTCGTGGATCCAGCAAATGCCCGTAGCGTTTCCCTGCATGCCGATAGAACTGGACATTCGAGCCGCTGCTCGACAGCGCCTGATCGCAGAGGACCAGGGTTCCCAGTCGGCGATTCGTGAACAATGGATTCTTGATCCCCACCGGCCAGCCAGCATGTCGTCCATGCCCCCCCCGCGCGAAGACCGTGCTGTAGCCCCCATGCAGTAGAAAACCGGGCAAGTCGAGTTGTTCGAGTCGCTGTACCGCCCGGTCGACGGCGTAGCCCTTGCCGATGGCCCCCAGGTCAATCCCGATCTCAAGTGGCGGCGTTTCCAGACCATGCAATCGAGCCGAGACCGCATATTCGGCCTCATGCAAGCGGAGGTGCTGCATCCCGACCCAACTGAGGGCATGAGCCACTTCCAAATCAGTGGGAAGTCGACCAAATTGCCGACAGCTTCGCCAAAGGCTGAGCAGTGGTCGCACGCAGGGATCGAAGGCGCCGTCGGTCTCGGCATGGAGTTGCTGACACTGACGTAACAACTCAAACAGCCCCTGTTCGACCGGGAACGGGTCGCCGAACAGCAGAGAGCGATTCAGTGCGTTGACCTCGCTTTCTTCACGAAACACCGTCAGCTGTGCTTCCAGTGCATGGACAATGCTCAGCGCCTCAGAGGCCGCCATCACCTGTTCTGCTGGCCCGGGATCGAGAATGACATTCCAATTGCAGGCCATCGCCCGCGTTTCGAGTCGGACGGTATCCCCAGCCGCCGGAGGCGTTTTTGGCGATTGCTGCGACTCAGCCAGTCGCTCCCCAGCGCGCACCAATTCCTCCCGGACACTGCGTCCGGTCAGGAAGTCCCGACGATGACTGCGTTCACTCATGATCTGCAGTGTTGAAGATTCAAGAGCCCAGTGCAATTCGAGTTGCGTACGATTGGCTGTCGCGTTTCGTCCGACGCTCCGAGTGGGACTGAGTTCCGCGTAATCGACGAGCCTGTGCTTACGGTTCGCCATCGCAGCGGGACACGGCACGATTCGGGAGAATCGTGCGACACGGCTGCCGACGGCCGACGAACCCCTCTTGACCTGATCCGCGCGTCTGCCGCATAGTTTCCGACTCAGAAGCGGTTGGATCGCTTCAAGACTTGCAGCATGGAGGCTGCCGATCATGAAACGCTGGGTGACTCACGGCTTCATTGCCGGGTATCTTGGTTTGCTCCTGTACGGAGTGATTTGTCACACGATCAACTACAAACCTCATCAACATTTGGGGATGTATTTCATCGTCTGGGACATGTACTGCGGCTGGGATGCGCATGAAACGCGACGGCATCTGGTCGCCGAGGGCCTCAGCGGGAATTATTACGAGTTGACTCCCGCCCCCTGGGGCGAGTTTGTGCCGTATGGGTCCGCCTACCGCCGCGACTACGACTATCAGGGCCAGTATTCAGGCCGCATCATCACTAACGTGCTGAGCCACACCGAACATGAACCGATCACGCGCGTGTACATGGTCGATGAGATCTGGTCTCGTAAGTACAACCTGCCCGAATCGCTCTGGAAGCAGCGGTACGACGAGCCGTACGACAAATACTCGTACAACTATCTGCGGGCGGTGTACCTCCCCTCGGGCGAACAACTGCAACTGCACTACGACTGGAAACAGCATCTTGCCAGTCGTGCTTTGTTGGCGAATCCACGGCTAATGGAAGAGGTGTCTCGCGCACAGCCCTATCTGGCCGGGCCTGCGAAGGAGTCGTCGCCCATTCGACCGGTTAGTTACCTGCCCGGTGCGTCCGAATTCTGACGCATCGACGCCTCGGTCTACCTGCGGACATGCTTCTTTCGATCTCCAATGAGCCGGACACATGGCTGAACACACCTCGGAAACAACAGCGGACGACACCAATCCACGATCACGGCGACGCCCGGACCGACGTGTCGAAACACGCTCTCTGAGCGAACATCTGCACGACTTCTTCTACGCACGCGAAGTGCCCTACTCACTCGCGGTTGTCCGCATCGTGCTCCCCTGGATCCTGATGATCGCCGCACTCCCCCGGTGGTTTCATATCCGAGAGTTGTATTCGCTCGATGGCGCTCCGGCGCCCATGTGGGAAGGCTTCGGGCATGTTGATCTGCTCCCAGTCTTCAGTCCCACATTCGCGGTCGCCGGCTACACATTAATGCTCTGCTGCCTGGTAACGATGTCGCTCGGTTGGCGCACACGGACGTCAATTCTCCTGGCGATGGTGCTGTATCCGTATTTTGGATTGACGGATGCCCTGAGCACACTGACCAAATACACCGTTGTCTCCACGCACGTTTTGCTGCTGCTG
>JAGQQB010000312.1 GCA_020426425.1 Planctomycetaceae bacterium
AGAACCAGAACAGGTGCTGCCACAATAGTGGCTGACCGCCACCGATCGTGGGATCTGCATTGTTTACCACCAGATCGGCGGGGATGAAGAAGCAGGTTCCCAGCATCCGGTCCGCCACCAGCATGAACCCGGCCGCCGTGAGCACGGGCAGCGCGAATGCCTGCAAAATCGCGGTGATGAACATCCCCCAGATGGTCAACGGCATTCGGAACAGCGTCATCCCCGGAGCACGCATGTTGATGATCGTCGTCATGTAGTTGACGGACCCCATCATCGAGGAGACCCCGACCAGCGTAACGGCAATCAGCCACCAGAACTGGGCCTCGCCAGATCCCGGAGCTGCTTGCGGCAGCGCCGATAGCACAGGATAGGAGGTCCAACCGCTCGCTGGTCCCCCACCAGCACAGGTGAAGCTAATCCCAAAGCAAATAATCGCCGGCCACATGAACCAGTAGCTCAGGGCGTTTAGAATCGGAAACGCCATGTCGTCCGCACCGATCATTAGTGGGATGAGGAAGTTTCCGAACGCTCCAGCCAGCACCGGGATGATCACCAGGAAGATCATCACCGTGGCATGCATGGTGAACAACATCGTGTAATATTCTGGGGAAATCTGACCCCCTTCGCCGGCGAAGAGCGAACCGAACAGTGGCATGTTTTCCCAAGGGAATGCCAGCTGCCAGCGAACTCCCAGAGCCAGCGCGCCACCGACCATCAGCATCAGGATGGTGGTACACAGGAACTGAATGCCGATCACCTTGTGGTCGGTGGAGAACTTCCAGATCTGCTTGAGCAGTGCCAAACGATCTTCGGGATTATGGTGATGACCATGTCCCGCGTCGTGGGCGGCAGTGGGTGTGGCACTCACAGTTTTAACTCCAAATGACAGTCAGGGACGTACGACCCGCACGCCGCTCGCTGTGAAATCAATGCTATTCGTCTTCGTCGTCGGATGCTTCTTCCGCAGCGACGCCATCAAAGAACTGCTGCTCGTGCAGTTCGTGGAGGTATTCCAGAAATGCTTCATCCGATTCGGCAACCAGTTGGGCTTTCATTTTGTAATGACCCCAACCGCAGAGCTCGGCACACAACAGTGCATAGCTGCGCTGATGATTCGCTTCAAACCAGACCGGAATCACGAGTCCAGGGACGGCATCCTGCTTCACTCGCAATTCCGGCAGGAAGAACGAGTGCTGCACATCCTGAGACTTCAGGTTGATCATGACCGGGACTTTGACCGGCATGTGAAGATCGTTGACCGCGTACAGATCCGTCGGCTGTGGCTCAGGCATCAATGGCAACAGATGGCCGTCCGCATCGAAGCCCGGATAGCGAATCCGCCATTCGAATTGCCGCGCGGTCACTTCCGCCAACGCCAGCGAGTCGTGCTCCGTTCGCTTCTGATGCAGTTTCTCTTCCAGCAACTTGGACATCTCTTCGCGCGGGAACAGATTCTTGACTCGATAGTCCGCCCAGACATCGAGCTGATACAGCGCAATGAACAGCAGGATGAACGCCGGGACCACACTCCAGATGACTTCGAGTTCGTGACTGCCGTGCGAGAACCACGCCTTCTCGTTGACGTCAGCATCGGTCCGCCGGGCCCCTTTGAACAGCACGTACACCAGACCGATCTGCGTGCCAATGAAGGTCACGGTAGTGATCATCAGGATCATGTAGAAAAGGTCGTCAATCCGCTGTCCCAGCGGCGATGCGGCCTCACTGGGAAACCACCAGCCGTAACCGGGGGACGCGATGCTGACCGCCATGGCCAGGATCGGAGCGAGAGCAAAAAACAGACACCAGAACCACTTCACGGTGATGTCCTCGGTAATGTGAATTTCAGTGAACTTGAAAACGAATCGCCATTGGCCGCGACGCTAGTTGCTGGCCACTTCCTTTTCGGGCTGGACCGGTTCCGCCTCAGCCGGAGCTGCAGCTTGCGCCTCTTTGCCCGCGCCAGCAATTTCTTCTTCGTACGGGATGCTGTACACGTAATTCACCAGATGCCAGACATCCTCATCGGGCAGAGCATCCAGGCGGGTCATCGGTGTCCCCTTCACAGAGGCCCGAATCCGGCAGAACAGGTCATACGGACGTCGTCCTCCACGGAAAATCCCGGTGTGCAGGTTCCGCGGCTTGATCGGATTTCCCCAGTCGTCGAACAACCCCGGGATGTCCGCGTCGGGCATCATCGAGTATGTCTGCGGTCCGTTGCCGTAACCGGCTTCTCCATGGCACTGACTGCACTTGATGTTTGCATCCAGGAACAATTGGCGACCACGGGCGATCGATTCCGGCGACGAGGGGATTCGTTTGACTTTGACTTCGACCAGAGCGTCGGGGGTTTGCGAGGCCGCCCAGGCTTCTGCGATGTACCCAGCTTGTTCTTGAACCGTGTCGCTCATCCCCCCGGACTGGATGTCGGCCAAGAACTTGTCGCGAATGGCTTCGTAACTTTCCCCGTCAGCCACTCGCTGGGCAACGTACTCGGAGGCATACTCCTTGAGCAGTGTCGTCAGAACGTATTCGAGTTCGCCCCGCATCGAAAGCCACATGACGTATTCGACAATGGCTTCCGACTCCGCCGGTTCAAGCAGCTTGAACGACGGCATGTAGGTGCCAGGAATGCCCTCTTCGATTACCCGGGCCAGGTCCCCCCGCTGGGCACGATGCTCATACTTGGTGGTGGTGAACTTGAACTTACCAAGCCGGTAATCGCGTGGACGAGGGTTGAGGTATTGAGCCGTTGGACCAGCTCCATCCCCCGAGACGCCGTGGCAGTGTTGACAGTGCTCGGCATACAGCATGCGACCATCTTTCAGGACGGCACCGGGGCCGATGAGTGCAGAGGCACCAGTGGACGGAATGTTCGCCAGTTTGGTCTCGAACGTGGCGGTCCGGGTCTCAGCATCCCATTCCCGAATGCGGGCACTGGCAAGATTCCGCTGCTCGGCAGTCAGGAAGACCACTTCAGTCCCGGAGCCGATCTGAGTGGGTGCGTCAGTCAGGCTGAACTGGACTTTACGTCCTGTCGGTTCGCCAGCGACGGTCGTGTCGGCATAGTGGAACTTCAGCGGGAGCTTTTCCCAGGCGACCGATTCGGTGGGAGTGCCGAAATATGTCTCCAGGACTTCGCCCACGTATTCCTGCGCGAATGGTTCGAGTTCGTGGAATTCCTGCCGATTACTGAACTGCGGAGTGGAATTGCCACACCCCAGCATAGGCAGCAGCCCCAGCGATGCGATGATCAGAGTCGATCGGGTATTCACGTCAACGCCTCGTCTTACTTACAGATTGCTCGTCGCAGTCTGCCTGTCTTGTTACTCAGTCTGTCCGCCGTCTGGCGTGCTGATCTGAACATCACTCTCGGGAACGACCTGGGTTTCTTCGCTGGGCGGCTCAGGGACACATCCCAGCAGACACACCAGCGCCAGACACATCAAGAACTGTGGGAATCGCATTCGGCTCACCTAGTTTCCTGCCAGCTTCGAGGCATCGACTTCCATGGTCTCTTCCACAGGCGCGTCTGGGGAGATCGTCACGTTGAACGCGCCCAGTTGCTTCCCTTCATGGAACACCACGAACTCCATCTCACCAGCCGGAACTCCTTTGATCTCGAACTCGCCGCTTTCGTTGGTCAAGCCCGACCAGGGGTGATCCAGCGGCAGTACCCAGCCCCGCATCCAGGTGTGGAAGTCGCAGCCAATCTCGGCTGGTGCGTTCTCACGTCGAGTCGCCTTTTCTACAGGCGCAGCGGATGCATCGGTCTGTGGACCGACCGTCTTGTTGATGGTGAAGCTCAGTCCCTTGCCCTTCACGTTGTGCGGAACCGTGTCGGAGTTCAACAGCTGAATTGGCTGGCCGACGCGTACGATGGAGGCATGCGGTACGAACTTACAGCCCTTCTGGTCGAGCGAGACCGCCGCTTCTGGCACTGGTGGGATCTCGACGTTGTTGGGGGCGCGCCGCAGGAACACGAAGACGTTCGCCAGACCTCCCCCTGGGCCCACAAGGACCGTCTCATTCGGCACGTCCTCCGCCTTACAGATGTCGTCCTTAATGGACGCGTCTCCCTTGCGGACCAGCGGAGCCAATTGAGGGGCGGTGCCGGTCACGGTGATGCGGCCACGGAAGTCACCGAATGTGGTGATCATCTCACCGCCGGACTCGCCGCCACCTTCGTTGCCAACACCTCCACCGGCACGGATCACTTTCACGGAGGTTCGCGAACGACCGCCTCCGCCAAGCGCTTCGCGCCGCTGCGTGCAACCACTGAGCGTGCATACGCTCAGCAGCAAGGTTCCCAGGATGAGATATCGCATGTTGGTCATTAGTTGTTCCCTCCGCCGTCGCCGGCATCAGGAGTCGCCTCAGTGGCCGCTTGCTCAGCCCCTGGAGGCTGGTACAGCGTCGGGCCATGGATTTCGAGGAGTTTATTGTAGTTGAACAATCCGTCGACCACCGCTTCCGACAACCGCACGTTGTCGCCGCCAAACAGTGGGGCGGGAGTCGTTCCATCGGAGG
>JAGQQB010000313.1 GCA_020426425.1 Planctomycetaceae bacterium
GAGACCGGACGCATCTTTAAGGTGACCCGCGAGCGAATTCGCCAGATCGAGTCCAAGGCGCTGCGAAAGCTGCAGCACAACACTCGGGCAGAGCATCTCCGCGGCTTCGTTGAGTCATTGTACAGCGGCGAAGAAGACGGCATGCCGCCTGTTGCCGAGGAAGCAGAACTCGCTGGAGCACTGTAGGGCGAACAGGCTTCCGCCAAAGGCCGAAGCGTGCCCTGCACGGGAAGTGACAACTTGTGAAGCGAAACACCCCGCTCAGAGCTAACTGGGCGGGGTGTTTTCTTTGGCGGCGGGACAGACCCGCCGACGCGGTCGGCGGGCTTGAGGTTTCCCCAGGTCACAACCAACGCCATTGCATCATTCGCGGCCGCCAACCATGATGCGCTCACGTCATCACCACACAGGGAGGAATCACGTGAACAGAGTCATTGGAAAACTGGGACTTGTCGTCGCCTTGCTGAGTCCGTTTGCCTTCGGCGTGAATGTTCAGGCGGGGGACTGGCCGCAAATCCTTGGACCAAACCGAAACGGCATCACGCTCGATGACGAACGACTCGCCGAGTCCTGGCCGAGTTCTGGTCCGCCTGTCCTCTGGTCGCGCGAGGTTGGAGCCGCTGTTGCCGGAGTCGCGGTTTCAGGTCCACGGGCGATTCTCTTCCATCGGGAACGTGACAACGAAGTCATCGAGTGCCTGCAGGCAGAGAACGGTCAAACGCTCTGGAAGCAGAGTTATCCCACCACGTTCTACGCGCAGGTGGGCGGTGGCACTGGACCGCTGTGTGTGCCAACCATCACGGAGGATGTTGTTATCACCTACGGCGCTCAAGGGGTGCTGACCTGCTGTCGCCTGCAGGATGGTACGCCGCTCTGGCAACGGAAGACGCATCAGGAGTTCAGCGCGCGGGAAGGTTACTTCGGTGCTGGAAGCAGTCCGCTTGTGGTGGGCGATCTGGTCGTCGTCAATGTCGGCGGAACGAAGGACGAGTCGGGCGTGATTGCGTTTGATCTCGCGACTGGAAAAACCCGCTGGACCCGCACCGAGGAACCGGCCAGCTATGCGGCACCGGTGCTGGTCTCATTCGAGGATCAACCGCACGTCCTCATGGTCACCCGCTACAAATGCCTGCTGCTCGATGGCCCGACCGGAGCAATTCGCTTTGAGTTTCCCTTCGGCCAGCGCGGCCCGACTGTGAATGCGGCATGTCCACTGGTGATCGACAATAAACAATTGTTCCTCACCGCCAGTTACGGCATTGGCGCCGTGCTGGCCGACTTTGGCCCGCAGCATTTTCAGTACGTTTGGGAACGCGACGAAGTCCTGTCGGCGCAGTATTGCACGCCCATTCACCAGCAGGGAATTCTGTACGGCATTCACGGTCGCGAAGATGTTCCTCCCGCCGATCTCCGCGCCATCGAACTGCAAACGGGCAAGTTACTGTGGGACAAGCAGAACTTCGGCTACGGAACGATCATTGCCGCTAATGGCAAACTGCTCATCCAGAAGACCGATGGCGACTGCATCCTCGGTGTCGCCACCCCGACCGGCTTCAAACAACTCGCCCACCATCGCCTTCTCAATGGCGAAGTTCGCGCCCTCCCCGCACTGTCGTCTGGCAGACTATATGTTCGGAACGAACAGGAACTGAGGTGCGTCCAGGTGGGACGGTAGCCGCAGCCGCGATCGACCGCTCTGCTGCGGCCCCTTTTCCCTTACCACCCTCGACAGTTTGCAGCAGACTTGATTGAATGTTGGATAAATCAAACCCGCTACCTACACGCGCCAATCGCACTTTCGGGACACTCAGATGAGGCAATTCATGCGTTCGCTTTCAAAAGTTGTGTTTGGTCTGTGTCTCGCGTCAGCGCTTGTTGCTCAGGCCGATTCCTGGCCTCGGTTCCGTGGCCCTAACGGGACTGGGCACGCCGACCTCAAAGGCGTCCCCTCCACCTGGACAGAATCTGATTACGAATGGGTGATCGATCTCCCCGGCAAAGGACACTCGTCCCCGGTCATCTGGGATAATCGACTGTATGTCACCTCCGGACACGACGACGGCTCCCGCACGCTCTCGTGTCACGACGCGAGCACCGGCAAGGAACTGTGGCTGGTAACGCAGCAGTTCGAGGCGAACCATCTGCATAAGAAGAACAGCTACGCCTCCGGTACGCCCGCCGTAGATGGGGAACACGTCGTGGTCGGATTCGCGGATGAGAAGCACTACATCCTGTCGTGCTATACGGTGAACGGCGAGCTCAAATGGACCAAGGATCTCGGTGGGTTCAACAGCCAGCATGGGCAGGGAGTCTCGCCGATCATTTACAACGGCATGGCCATCATCCCCAACGATCAATGGGGCCCCAGTCAGATCAATGCCTACGATGTTGCCAGCGGCGAACTCAACTGGTCATCTGATCGCAAGTTCGTCAAGACGTCTTATGCCACGCCAATGATTCTCAGTGTCGATGGCAAGGATCAGATCATCTGCCTGAGCGGCGGCGTCGGCCTGGCTGGACTCGATCCAGCGACTGGTAAAGAACTGTGGGCTTCGGGCGAATTGCCGCAACGCACGGTCGCATCGCCGGCGGCAACGGCCAGTGGACTCGTCATCGCTACTTGTGGACAAGGCGGGCGCGGCACACTGATGGTGGCCGTCGATCCTCACGGCCAAGGCGACGTTTCCGGTTCGCATGTGAAGGCAACACGCGATCAAAACCTGCCGTACGTGCCCACGCCAATCGTTGTCGGCAACAATTTGTATCTGTGGAATGATGACGGCATCGTGTGCTGCATTGATACGACGGGCAGCATGGAAGAGAACGTCTGGCGCGCCCGGGTGGGTGGCAACTTCAGCGGTTCTCCAGTACTGATCGAAGACCGCCTCTACTGCATTTCCGAAGATGGCGAAGTCGTCGTGCTGGCAATCGGCGATGAGTACAAACTGCTCGGCAAGAACCCCCTGGGCGAACCCTCATACGCGACCCCAGCCGTCGGCAATGGCCGGGTGTACTTCCGCACCTTCAACAAACTCGCCTGTCTCAAAGCTCGCGGGTAATTAGTCGTGGATCGCTCCGCGATCGAACGCCGCCGCATTTCCCGCCTCGCCACCAGTTGGAGCATGACTAGAACCAGTTTCAAAAACATGCCTTTTTTTTGGATGTCTGGTAACCCGAAGCGTCAGCGAGGGATGGTACGCCATGGCGATTTACGAAATCCCTCGCTGACGCGTCGGGTTACAAGAAGTTTTGAAACGAGTTCTACAGTCTCGCAGTGTTGGGGATTCACCACGGAGACACGGAGGCACGGAGTAGTACTAAAACAGAATCACATTCTGGTGAACATACTGAGTCTGAATACTTTGCTGGTCGGGCCATCGTCGCCCAACATCCCTCTCCGTGGTGATTTTCGCCCCAACGAGAACCGCTAATCCTCGCTGCCCGGGAGATCAACGCCATGCCGCAGTTTGAGTATTCCGCCTGGGACGAATCGCAACCGTTCGCGCCGCAGTCGGCAGATCAGTTGTGGGACGAACTCTCGGAGTATCTCCTCGACTACGGCGACCAGGTGCTCGAAAACCTGGAGCAGTGGCAGCAGGATCATCCCGATCTCGTCGATGCCCTCATCAAACAGGGGTACGTCGAACAAGATCGCGAAGGGAAGTTTCGGGTCACACCGCGCGGCTTGCGACGGGTCGAGAACAAGGCGCTTGAGTCGCTGTTCCAGGTTTCCCAACGCGACAAACTTGGGCGGTATGAGACCGAGCAGCGCGGGGCCGGGCAAACGGTGATGGAGGAGACCAAGCCGTATGAGTACGGCGATCCTGTCGCGAATCTGAATCTGCATGAGACGCTCCGCAACGCGATTCAGCGGCAAGGGGGCGGGTCACCAGTGCAGATCGGTGAAGACGACTTCGTCGTTCACGAAACCGAGTATCAAACCAGTTGTGCCACGGTCGTGCTCGTCGATATGTCCGGCAGCATGGCCCGGTACGGCAAGTTCGGAGCGGCCAAACGAGTGGCGATGTCGCTCCAGGCGCTCATCCGCAGCCGCTATCAGTCGGACTTCCTGCAGGTGGTCGGTTTCTACACGTATGCATCACCGCTTTCGGAGAAGGAACTGCTGAATGCCGCGCCCAAGCCGGTCAGCATTTTCGATCCTCAAGTCCGGTTCCGGATCTCACTCGACAATCCGCCTCGGTTCGTGCCAGAGCACTTCACGAACATCCATGCCGGTCTGCAGTTCGCGCGACGGATTCTGAATCGCCAGTCGGCGCAGAACCGCCAGATCATCCTGATCACCGACGGCGAACCAACCGCGCATCTGGAGAACCGGGAAATCGTCCTCATCTATCCCCCGTCGGAACGGACCGCCCGAGTCACCCTGGCCGAGGCAAAGCGCTGTGCCGACGAAGGCATCCACATCTCCAGCTTCGCCCTGGTGGAAGACTACTTCTACTTCGGCCTGACCAACTTCGTGGAACAAATGGCCCGCGTGATCCACGGCGTCTCCGCCACT
>JAGQQB010000314.1 GCA_020426425.1 Planctomycetaceae bacterium
ATTTGTACTTCGCCTACCGCGATCTCGATGCCAAGATCGCCGCGCGGGATGCTGCCCTCGAAACATGGCGCCGCGTTCAGGCGCTGGCCGAACGCGGTCGCGTGGGTGGTGAAGCGGACAAAGAAGCGGAAGCTCGCGAACAATATTATCGCTTCCAGGAAGACGTCGAGAACGCGCTCACTGGACGACTCGTTGATGGAACACGCACACACAACGGCGCAGCTGGCGGCAGTTTCCGTGGCACGGGGGGTGTGCATGTGGTGGAACGGCGGCTGCGTTATCTGATGGGATTACCCGTCAGTGATGGACGCGTCCTGCGTCCTGCCGATGAGCCATTACGAGCGGAGATTCAGTTCGACTGGGATCTTAGCCTGGAAGAAGCATTCACGAAGCGTCCCGAGTTGCGGCGGCAGAAGTGGATGATCAAACGCCGTGAGCTGGAACTGCTCGCCAGTCGTAACTTCCTGCTGCCGGAACTTGATGTCGTCGCGCTGTATCGTTGGCGCGGCTTTGGAGATGACCTGATCGGACAGAACAATCCCGGTCGCTACTCGACCGCGTTCTCCAACTTGGTCAGCGGTGACTTTCAGGAGTCGCAACTGGGCGTTGAACTCGCGTTTCCATTCGGGAATCGACAAGCCCATGCCGGGGTGCGTAACGCCGAGTTTCTGCTCGCCCGCGAACGAGCGTTGCTGCGTGAGCAGGAAGAGCGAGTGGTGCACGACCTGAGTAATTCGCTGGCCGAAGTTGAGCGCGCGTTCTCCGTGATGCAAACGGTGTACAACCGTCGTGAAGCAGCGCACGAACGATTGCTCGCACTACAGGCCGCTTATGAGGCGGATAAGACGCCACTCAATCTGGTCCTGGATGCCCAACGCCGACTCGCCGCCGCCAACAGTCACTACTTCGGCGCACTCATGGAATACACGTCCGCCGTGAAGAACATGCATTACGAGAAGGGAACGCTGCTGACCTACAACGGAGTTCATCTCTCCGAAGGTCCCTGGCCCGATCCCGCCTACGCCGATGCCGCCGACCGACTTGGTCGCCGCATCGAACTGGAAGGAGATCATCTTCCAGTCCATCGCGTCATTGGAACTTCGTCGCCGCAGTGATCGCCCCGTCAGTGATCAGCGACGCCCATACAGGGCGACTGATGCCTCACTGGCAACAGGTCAACTTGCCGCAGCCAGTCGATTGTTGTCCGCATTCCCTCGGTCAACGGAAATTGTGGATGGAAGCCAATCAGGCGCCGCGCCTTTTCGTTCGAATAGACCCCCTGCCGCGACAGGTAGGCGATCGAATCGGGATGAATACGCGGAGGAATGCCGAACAGGCCGAAGGCCGCATTCTTCGCAATCAACAGATTCCGTAACAGCCATGCTGGTCCGGTGCGAATCTTGCGAATGCCGATTTCACGCGCATAGTCGGCAAAGAACAATCGTGCAGGAACGGCTGTTCCCTCGGTCATATTGAATATTTCACCGCCGAGCGAGGTCTCCATGCATCGCACGATGCCGTTGACGAGATCGTCGATGTAGATCGGATTGATCAGACCATCGCCGCGTCCTGGGAGGGCAAAGATGCCGGCCTGCATGGTTCGCACTGGTCGCAAGGTCCACGGGATCGATCCGGGACCGTAGACGTCGCCGCAGCGTACGATGTTCACCGAGAGTCCGTCGGTGGCATGAGCCCCCAGAGCGATTCGTTCACTCTCAATCTTTGTCTCGCAATAGATATTACCACTCCCATCCAGTGGACAGTCTTCGGTCAATACCCCCGTACAGTGCGTTCCATACACCATGACGGACGAGAGGTGGACGAGCCGTCGGACGCCGCTACGCAGTGCCGCCTGGACCACATGGCGTGTCCCTTCCACATTAACCTGTTCAAACAGCGAGCGGTTCCCTCCTTCGCGGACAATGGCTGCAGCATGAACGAGAATGTCACAACGCTGACAAAACCGGTCAACCTCTTCCGCACGCGTGATGTCGCCCTGTACAAATTCAAGGCCGGGAATGTGATCTGGAGAAACATGCAGATCGAAGCCACGCACATGATCTCCGTTCAACAGACACTCCCGTGCCAGGCGTTGACCGATGAACCCACTGACACCAGTGATCCCGACCAGTCGTGCTGTCGATGTTGCACAATGAGGAGTCGCGTTCTGCATGGCCCGGATTTTTCCTCGTCGAAGAACTCAGGCAATGATGTCGTCGATGACGCGACCATGGACATCGGTCAGACGCATGTCGCGACCGCTAAACCGGAATGTTAGACGTTCGTGATCGATCCCGAGCAGATGTAGCATGGTGGCGTGTAGATCGTGCATCTCGAGTCGATTCTCAATCGCGTGGTAGCCGTACTCATCGGTTGCTCCGTAGGCCATGCCCCCTTGGACGCCGCCGCCCGCCATCCAGACGGAATACCCGAATGGATTGTGATCGCGTCCGTTGCTCCCTTGTGCGAACGGTGTCCGCCCAAACTCTCCTCCCCAGAGCACGAGCGTTTCGTCGAGCAGTCCCCGCGACTTGAGATCTTTCAAGAGCGCGGCTATCGGCTGATCCACATGCCGTGAGTTCTTTGCATGGCCGTCCCTGAGATTGCTGTGCTGATCCCAGCGATCCCCTGCGCCACCGGGACAGGTGAGTTGAATGAACCGCACTCCACGTTCGATCAGTCGTCGCGCGACGAGGCATGCATGGCCAAATGTCTTTGTCCCGTCGAGTTCAGCCTCCAGTCCATATGCTTGTTGCGTCGCCTGTGTCTCCTGGCTGAGGTCCATCAAGTCGGGAACGGCCACCTGCATGCGGAACGCAAGTTCATAGTTGCGAATGGCGGATTCGACCGCATCCTGGGGACCGGTCGACTCAAGCAGTTGCTCGTCGAACTGCCGCATCAGCTCGAGTTTTCGCAATTGCGCCTGTTCTGTTGGTTCACGTCGGGCAATATCGGCAACCGGTGTCGCGCCGCGTTTGAAGACCGAGCCCTGATATGTTGCCGGCAAGAAGCCACTGCCGAAACAGTCAAGCCCACCGGGAGGAATCAACCCACCATTGAGCACGACATACGCAGGCAAGTCCTGACATTCGGTACCGAGCCCATATCCAATCCAGGCCCCCATGCTGGGGCGTCCCTGCAGTCCGTGGCCTGTGTGGAGAAAATAGTTCGCGTTAGTATGTTCAGAAAACTTGGATGTGAGCGACCGGATAACACACAGATCGTCGGCACACTCGGCGACATGGGGAAACAGTTCGCTCACCGGCAATCCGCTCTCGCCATGTTGCGAAAACTTCCACGGCGAGCCGAGGGTGTTGCCATTGTTGTCGAACTGCGTCGGCTGAATCTTCATCTTGAACGGTTGCCCATTCTCCGCCTGCAGCCGGGGCTTTGGATCGAATGTATCGACCTGCGATGGCCCGCCATCCATGTACAGAAAGATGACATTCTTCGCGCGAGGCGGGAAGTGGGTCTCACGTGGCGCAAATGGATCGTTCGGCGCGGTCGCAAGTGACTCACCGGCCAAGAGCGACCACAGCGAGATCCCTCCAGCTCCCAGGGCCGTTTCCCACAACCATTCACGACGGTTTAGCGACCACGGGCGAAAACGGCGGCAATGCATCGGCGGGCAACTCCAGACGGGACGCAACAGCGAATGTTCGCAACCTCAATGTGCGACGAAGCAAGGTTGGTTGGCTCGCCGCAGTATCGCACAGTCCGCGAGCGTTTGCACGAGCAGGACCTGCCTGGTGTGAGCAGTTGAGCAGTGTGCGTGCATCTCAAAGGTGGGTGGAATCTCGGGAGTCGTGCGACGCTGTGTTTCCCGACGCGTCTACCAGGCGATGTGGCTGGCGGAACGCCGCTTCTCATGACGTTCGGGTTCTTGACAGGATGAACCGGATTGACAGGATGATCTGACGGCGGTGGAGATGCGGAAGCGGCCGGACCAATGCGAGCGGGGGACGTCAGTCCCCTTTCCCAGAGCCGGTTGAGTCTGGCTCCGCAGGTCGCAGGGAAGTTGCTCGGCGGTGGATTACGGCAATGAGTCTCACGCGAAGTCGCGGAGGCGCGAAGAGATTCACAGACGTCGCGTGACACTTCGCAGCTTCGCGCCTCCGCGTGAGCCATTCCTGCCGTCTGTCACGCGGCGACGCGGTCTCTCTAAAAGTTCGACGAACATCATCCTGTCGATCCTGTGCATCCTGTCAGATTCTTGGCTCCCAACTTCGGACAAGAATCGCCACGAAACAGCCCCTTGCGTCCTGGCATCTTTTCGACCTTGCATTTCAAGAAAGTCAGAGGCTCAGCGACACCCAACGAGGCCACATTCGAGATGCACGCACCTGACGGAAGTGATTCCAGTTGCCGTCGTGAACCAAGTGGTTTACGTTGAGGCGAGTTGTCCTGCATCCCACGCACCAGGAGACATCGTCGATGCCTTCGTCCCCGAACTTCTTGCACTGGATCAACACGATCTTGCCCACGGTCTGTGTCCTGTTGGCCTCGA
>JAGQQB010000315.1 GCA_020426425.1 Planctomycetaceae bacterium
TATGACGGCGCCAGTCTGCTGCTGACGCATCAGCAGCGAGGATCGCGAGCGGACTATCATTTCCCGAACAATGAACTCTCCTTTCAGAATTTCGCGACGAGCCTGTTTGCCCATGCCGCCGCTTTCGCGCGGATGAATCCATCGGACACCAACTAATCCTCATGCAAGACGCTCAACGGCAAACTCGGTCGCATCTCATGCAGCTCTTTGAGGAGCATGGGTTTCGGCCGCGCACGGATTTGGGGCAGAACTTTCTGATCGACTTGAACATCATTGAGTTCGTCGTCAGAGAAGGGGAGTTGAGTGGTGATGATGTGGTGCTCGAGATTGGGGCGGGCACTGGGGGGATGACGTCGTTTCTGGCTCAGGAGGCGGGGCATGTGATTTCGGTCGAGGTGGACCGGAATATGTATTCGCTGGCGAGTGAGGTCGTCGCTCCTTATGAGAATGTGACGCTTCTGAATCAGGATGCGCTGAAGAACAAGAATCATTTTTCTCCGGCGGTGCTGGATGCGGTGCAGGAGCAGTTGGCGGTCGATCCTAACCGGCGGCTGAAGCTGGTGGCGAATTTACCGTACAGTATCGCGACGCCGGTGATTGCGAATCTGGTGGCGACTGAGCTGCCATGGATCCGCATGGTGGTGACGATTCAGTATGAACTTGGGCTGCGAATGATCGCGCCTCCGCGTGATTCGCACTACGGGGCGCTGGCGGTGTGGCTGCAGTCGCAGTGCTTTGTGAAGATGATCAAGAAGCTCGGGCCGACGGTGTTCTGGCCGCGGCCGAAGGTCGACTCGGCGGTGATGCGGATTTCGCCGTACTTTCAGAAGCGGGAGTTGATCGCGGATCGTGCGTATCTGCAGGACTATCTGCGGCGCAGTTTTAACATGCGGCGCAAGCTGCTGCGGAGCGTGCTTTGTGGGATGTATCGCAAGGAACTCTCCAAGCCGCAGGTGGATGACGTCCTCGCGGCGATGGAATTGCCGGAGACGGTTCGGGCTGAAGAACTGACGGTGGAGCAGCATGTCGATCTGGCGAATCGACTGTTTGCCATCACAGGTGTGGGCAAGGGCGCGGTGGAAGGGGGCACAGGATGAACATGGTGAAGGGATTCCTGATCGTCCTCGCGACCGCTGTTGTTTGCGGGTTCGCCGGTGGGGTACTCGGAAACCAGATTGGACAGCATGCACCGAGCTACTATCAGACGGTGTTTGATGTGACTCCCGAAACGAACCTGGTATCCCTGGGCACGGTCTTAGGGTTTGTCCAGGGGTTGGGAGCAGGACTGGTGGTGGGGCTGGGCATTGTGCTCGCCGTGACGTGGTATGAAATCAACAAGCTTCGCTTCGCGGCGGAGCGAACATCCTCAACTGATTGAAGACTCTCATGCAGGATCGCATTCTCGAAACTGGACTGACGTTCGACGATGTTTTGCTCGTGCCGGCTTACAGCGAAGTGATGCCGGGTGAAGTGGATGTTGCCTCGCGGCTGACGCGGAACATCGCCCTGAGTCTCCCCATTATCTCCAGCCCGATGGATACCGTTACGGAAAGTGACATGGCCATCGGCATGGCTCAGGAGGGGGGGATCGGGATGATTCATAAGAACCTCTCCATCGAGCAGCAGGCGCTCGAAGTGGATCGCGTGAAGCGGAGCGAGCATGGGGTGATCGTCGATCCTGTCACGCTGCCGCCAACAGCGACGGTGACGGAGGCGATCACGATGATGGACGCCCGCAACATTGGTGGCGTGCCGATTGTGGGGAGTGACGGGAAGCTCAAGGGGATTCTCACCCGTCGCGATTTGCGGTTTCTGGACTCGGGGGAAACTCGAGTAGAAGACGTGATGACCAAGGAGAAACTGGTCACCGCGCCGGAAGAGACGGATCTGAAGGAGGCGGAGCGGATTCTCCGCGAGAACAAGGTCGAGAAGTTGTTGTTGGTGGATGATCAGTTCCAGCTGCGGGGTCTGATTACGATTAAGGATATTGATAAGAACCTGCGGTTCCCGCGCGCGAACAAAGATGCTCGGGGACGACTGCGGGTTGGAGCAGCTGTGGGAGTATTCGATCTGGAACGGGCCGAGAAGCTGATTGACAGCGGGGTCGATGTGTTGACCGTCGACAGTGCTCATGGTCACTCGAAAAACGTGATGGAGACGGTGCGGCAGATTAAGCGGCAGTGGGAAATCGATGTGATCGCGGGAAACATTGCGACCGCGGAAGGGGCCATCGCACTAGCTGATGCCGGCGCCGATGCTGTAAAGGTTGGAATTGGTCCAGGATCGATTTGCACCACCCGAATTATCTCCGGGGTCGGGGTACCGCAGTTGACGGCGGTTTCGAATGCGACCAAAGCCTTGGCGGGGACGGACATTCCGATCGTGGCCGATGGCGGAATTCGTTACAGCGGCGATATTTGCAAGGCGCTCGCGGCGGGCGGCCATGTTGTCATGCTGGGTGGATTGTTGGCTGGACTCGATGAAAGTCCAGGGCAGACAATTTTGTTTCAGGGGCGTCGATTCAAGCGATATCGGGGAATGGGGTCTTTGGGGGCTATGGTGAAGGGGTCAAGTGAGCGGTATCGGCAGAGCGTGACTGAAGAGGAGGGGCGAGGAACGCCGAAACTAGTTCCAGAGGGTGTTGAGGGGCGCGTTCCGTACAAGGGGCCGCTCAACAGCCTGCTGTATCAGCTCGTGGGGGGGCTGCGTGCCGGGATGGGATATCTCGGAGTGCGAACGATTGACGAACTTCGTACTCAGTCACGGTTTCTCCGCGTGAGTGCGGCGACGGTGAGGGAGAACCATCCGCATGACATTACCATCACTCAAGAAGCGCCCAACTACACGACGGAGCACGCTCCCGTGGAGAATTTGTAACTGGGCATTGGTCGCCGCGCTGGGCTGCAGTTTGTGGTCGGGGTCGATGACTCGCGCCGAGGAGACGGCAAGTCCGCTGGAACGACTCAAGCAGCGGAACGCGGAGACGCGCTGGCAGGAGTTGAAGGAATCGCTCAGGAAGAGTCGGCCGCAGACGGGCGAAGGCGCTGGGGACGATCGATTGTCTGTCGACGAGATCCTCGGTAAGCCAGAATCATCCATCCTGCAGATTCCCGCTTCGCCGGTCGAGGCGGTCCCACCGAAGCCAGCGACGGTTTCGAATCGGAAGTGGGAACCGGTACCGATTCCAGTAGTCGACGAATCTGAGTCGACCGGAGCGTCCACTGACGCAACGCGGCCCAACGTGTCGGGCTTCGTCGCTCCGCAGTCAAAAGAGGCTCAGCCCGAGATGCCTGTGGCGAATCCCGCACCGCACGTTTCGGTGGTGGAACTCCCGCAGCCCACGACGACAACCGCCCAACGGGTGCCCCCAAACTCAGTGCAGCCCGCGCCGATCGCGAAGCCACAAACGCTCATTTCCAGTCCGGCGGTCATTCCGTTGCCGACATCAACGCCACAAGTGGCAGAGGCGACGACTCCACCGACCTCGGTCCGCTTAAGTCCAGAGCATGCCACGTCGCTGCCTCAGCCCCGCACGCTAGCGCCGGAGGTGGTCTTCCTTCCAGAGGCCGACGGGAATCCATTGCTGGTGCCTAATCCCGAAGCGTTCACCACGAGTGGCGCCAGTGAAGCTGGAGGGGTTGTTGAGCTTGCCGAACCGGAAGGGCGGATCGCCGTGCCGCCAGCCCCCATCAGTCTGGCGCAATCAGAGACACTGCCATTGCCGCTGCCACAAGATGATGCGGATCTATTCGCGCTGCGTCCGATTACCGAGATTGAACCGTTTCATGACTATTCGCCCTCAGGGCGCGAAACGCCAGAAGATCCGAACGATCCTCGCTCGCGTCGTCCGGAACTCAAGCCGCTGCCGCCGACGGGTTCGCTCGATCGCGTGTATGCGCCGACGCAGTTTCAATGGGAAGCGGCGAATGTGTACCACAATCCGTTGTACTTTGAAGATGTGGAACTGGAGCGGTACGGGCACGCGTATCCTTACGGCTTGCAGCCGGTCGCCTCGCTGGCGAAGTTCGGTGTCCAGACGATTGGACTGCCGTATTTGATTGCGATGGATCCCGTCTGGCAGAAGCACTACGCGCTCGGTTACTACCGGCCCGGCGACTGTGCGCCGAAGCTGCACTATCAGATTCCGCTCGACAAGAAGGCGGCACTCACGGCAGCGGGCGTTTACACCGGTCTGTTCTTCATCTTTCCATAGCAAGGGCTTGGCCGAGGTGTTCGCGCCGTGACGCTCAAGCTGGTGGCTGCGCAGATCGGACGCTTGGGATGCGTAGCGTGTGGTTATGTTTCCGTCATTCGATTGCGGAAGTGGGCATTGGTCACAGCCAGGATGGCCGTGCCACGTTGTGACTGCCGCATGCGTCGGAGCCAAAGGGTTGTTTCCAGAAGCGATAACGGGCCGAGCCAACTGAACCAGGCG
>JAGQQB010000316.1 GCA_020426425.1 Planctomycetaceae bacterium
GGTGGCGATTCAGTCGAGTCCGCAGCCGGGGATCGAGAACAGCAGGGTAGCCCGACCGCTCGTTCAGAGCGGTTGAGTCGCGTAGCGACAAGAGGCTTTTCCATGTGGGGGCGATGAACAGGGAACCTCTCAATGTGAATGGATCGCGGATGGTGATTCATCTTGTGCCTACGGCACCCAGCCGACCGGCTGGGCCACTCCGCGCGATCAACGAACCGGGACGCTCGGCGTTGAAACAATCCAGGGGCCTCAGGCATGTTCACCTTCGAAGACATCATGGACCACGCCCGTGCATCCCCATGGCGGGGAGCGTTGGAGGACGGCGCCACATCTGTCTGCGGACGCAATCCACTGTGTGGGGATCAGTTCACGTTGGTACTGGACATCGAAGACGGCATCGTCCAGCAAATGCGATTCGACGGCGCAGGTTGTCTTGTGAGCCAAGGCTGCCTGTCGCTGTTGTGTGAACAGGTCCGAGGCAAGTCGATCGCAGAATTGCGGTCCACCGATGCGGTCACGCTGCTCGATTTCGATTACACTCAACTTACCTGGAACCGCCAACAATGCGCCCGACTGGGGTACGAGTTGTTACAGCGACTGTTGGCGACCTTGCCGAACACCGAAGGGCAGTAGAAAGGGTAATGCGATGCTGGACGCCATTTGCGTCATCGGGCATCCGAGCCGATTGGGCGGGGCCGACACAGAGCTCGATCACCAGATTTCCTGCTGGCTGGGTGTGTTTACCGAAACCCACGCCCATTTTTTCGCTCGCCGGGACATTCTGTGACGCCGAATCTGGAATACTTTGCTGCTTCCCTTGCCGCACTCGGATGCGACGTGTCTGCATGGCGGTTCGTGTCCGGGGACGTTCCGAGGCTGGAGCTTGATGCTGTTCACGACGCGGTCGGGCCGCTGATTGTTTACGATGATGCTGTGGAACTCACACTGCAGATCGGGCGCCACTACCACTGTCACTTTGACGGGAGCGAAGGTTTACTCCCAGAGGAGACAACAGATTGTGAGCGGCTGCATATTGCCTCAGAGTTGACCGCCGACTCTGTCAGCCGAATACTCACCCTGCGCATCGGCCTCGCGGTTTACTACCAAGGCGATCGCTGCGTCGGCTCAGCGCTGGTTGACCTGGATGAAGAGGGGGGCGAGGGGACTGATCTCTTTGCAGCACCTTGGGGCAAGCGCGCAGGTGCCGTGCGTACCGAGCGATTTCTGTGGAATGGACCGATTCTCGACTCCACCGACGTCGATGAATAGGTGCCTTCAGGAGCAAGTGTTGCCCTCGACTTGACGGCATGCCAGAATCCTGGAATGGAAATCAACATATGCCAACCCAGACGGTCCAGTTGGGCTCGAACGAGTTCCGGCCCCCTAATCTGTGTCGCCCTGATGCTGTGCGTGACCGGTACACTGGTTGCGGATGAATCCTCGCGTATTGCAGCTTCGTCCGAGATCCTGTTTGTGCGACGCATCGCGCCGCTGCTGCAGGAGAAGTGCCTGGGATGTCACGGGCGCGAACCTGATGATCTGCAAGGGGACTTCGACGTACGCACTCACGAAGGAGTGATGCGTGGCGGTGAAAGTGGCGAGCCGAGCCTCGTCGCAGGGAAGCCGGAGCAAAGCCCCTTCTGGCTGGCAGTCACGCGCGAAGACGATGCGTGGTCCGCCATGCCGCCCAAAGAGGCGGAGCGTTTGACCGACGAGCAACTTGCCTGGGTGCGGGACTGGATCACCACCGGAGCAGCTTGGCCTTCCACAGAGCGGCAGCGTGAACTCGAAGCCGAGTATGCGGACAAATGGTCCACCGAAGATGGAGTTACCGTGGCGACCTCGGGAGGTTTGTCGGACGAATGGACGCTCCGTAAGTACGATTCCGCCTCGCTGTGGGCATATCATCCGGTCAGCAAGCCGAGCATCACGCAGGCGGAGTTGGCCAACCGGTCAGCGATCGATGTACTCATTGAAGCAGCACTCCCAGAAGGACTCGAACCGGCGCCGCTGGCTGATCGGCGTACGCTCATCCGCCGTGCGACCTACGACCTCACGGGCCTGCCGCCAACTCCGGAAGAGGTCCGTGCGTTCCTCGACGACTCGCGCGAAGACGAGACCGCCTTTGCCGCCGTTGTCGATCGGCTGCTCGCCTCGCCGCATTATGGCGAGCGCATGGCTCAACATTGGCTCGATGTCACTCGCTATGCCGACTCATCCGGCTTTGCGAACGACTTTGAACGTGGGAACGCCTGGCGCTATCGGGACTATGTAATCCGGTCGTTCAATGAAGACAAGCCCTTTGATCAGTTCACACTCGAACAGATTGCCGGTGACGAGCTCGATCCCGACGATCCCGAGATGCGCATCGCCGTTGGCTTCTTGCGGATGGGTCCGTGGGAATTGACTGGCATGGAAGTCGCCCGTATCGCCCGGCAACGCTTTCTGGACGACGTTACCAACAGTGTAGGCGAAACGTTTCTAGGGCATACGCTGCAATGTGCCCGGTGTCACGATCATAAATTCGATCCGGTGCCAACACGTGACTATTATTCGATCCAGTCGGTTTTCGCGACGACGCAGCTTGTCGAACGGCCTGCGGAGTTCCTGCCGACAGAGAACACCGCCGGATTCGACGAGCGGAAGTATCTTGAATTGAGGCGGGCGGAATACGAACGAACATTAGAATCGCTCGATGAAGTGTTGTTAGCGAACGCATTACAGTGGTACGCCGACCAGGGGCTTAACGACGCCGACTGGAAGCAAGCCGTCGCCCTTGCCAAAGGCAAACGCAAGTTCGATGCCGCGCGAGCCGCAATGCGCAAGCGAAACCTCTCTGAAGATCAATATCCACCGAAACTCGTTGGCTTCACGCCTGAGCAGTTTGGGCGAGAGCGTGTCGCCCGGAAAGGACTGGCTCGACTCTCCTGGGAATTCGATCGCTACGAACCAATCGCCTTTTCCGTTTACAACGGGCACACCCCGTCGATGAGCAACGTCGCTTCGCCGCTGCGGCTGCCCGACAACATCAAGAACGGCGAACTCGAACAGACGGCAATCCTCACCGGTGGGGACCCCTTCTCACCCGGCGCTCCCGTGCTACCGGGGGTACTCAGTGTCATCGCCGACCAAGTCAAAGCTCAAATTCCCACAACTGTTACAGGTCGCCGATTGGCCTTCGCCCGCTGGGTGGCTGATCCGAGCAATCCACTCACGACGCGAGTCATTGCGAACCGGCTCTGGCAATGGCACTTCGGACGCGGTCTGGCGGGGAATGCGAACAACTTCGGCTCGACCGGTCAGCGGCCCACACATCCGAAGTTACTTGACTGGCTGGCGGCTACGCTGGTCGAGGAAGGCTGGTCCGTCAAAGCGATGCATCGCCGCATTATGCTCTCTGCCACGTACCGACGAGCGAGTCAGCAATCTGATGCTTCCCTGCTCCGCGAACTCGATCCGACAGGCACCAGCCACGCCGCATTCCGGCCTCGACGTCTGAGTGCCGAGGAACTTCGTGACTCCATGCTGGCCGTAAGCGGCGAATT
Source organism: Planctomycetaceae bacterium (assembly GCA_020426425.1). Taxonomy (GTDB): domain Bacteria; phylum Planctomycetota; class Planctomycetia; order Planctomycetales; family Planctomycetaceae; genus JACKHO01. Next base: position 3,546 of record JAGQQB010000316.1, read on the forward strand.
GAACCGCACACTTGGCGGCATCCCCTGTCGGCCCGACATCAACCAGGAAGTTGCATTACAACCTCGCATGGTGATGGGAACTTTCGCTGCCGCCTGGACGCCGAACCCGCTGCCGCAGCAGCGCAATCGCCGGTCGATCTACATCCTTAAGCTGAGGGGATTGCTCGATCCGATGCTGGAGGTGTTCAACTCGCCTGCCCCGGACTTCTCCTGCGAACGCCGCGAGTCCTCAACCGTCACGCCGCAGGTGTTTAGCCTGTTCAATAGTCAGAATTCCGCCACCAGGGCACTCGCGTTGGCGCAGCATGTTGTTGACGAGACGAGCGACGATCTGGGCGCACTCAGCCGTTGTTTTGAATTGCTGCTGGCCCGTGTCCCCACCGCTGACGAACAGCGCGAGTTTCTGGACCACTGGCGGGCGGTGGAGTCATCGCTGCCGTCAGAACTATCGCCTTGGCCGACGCCTCCCCATGTGGTTGTGCGTGAGGCTGTTGAGGAGAACACTGGCGAGCATTTCACCTTCGCGGAACCACTCTATTCCAACCGAGATTACGTCCGCGATCTGCAGCCTGCTGATGCTGATGCGCATGTTCGAGCGCTGGCAGATGTTTGTCTGGTGCTCCTGAATTGCAATGAGTTTGTGTACGTGGAGTAGGGATCTAGGATCCGGGAAGCGGTGATGAGCGGTATGATGAGCGGATCGGGAAACGCAGATCGTGATCGACGCGAGGTGAATCGGCGGTCGGTCTTGTATGGACTGGGAGCGTCGCTGGGGAGTGTTGCGCTGACGGCACTCTTGGCTGATGAGCAACAGCAGAAGCCTGAACCGGGGCCTCTCGCGCCCAAGCAGGGGCACTTTCCGGCTCAGGCGAAGCACTGCATCTTCCTG
>JAGQQB010000317.1 GCA_020426425.1 Planctomycetaceae bacterium
CTGCCGCTCGACAAGGGGCGAACCGCGATACGTCACACGCCAGATCCGGCCGTGTGTATGGTCTCGCCGCGGATCCCGGAAGTCGACCTCTCCATGTTGAATGATGGGGTTGTACCAGTCAGCAATATAGATCGCTCCATCAGGTCCCATTTTGATATCGATCGGACGGAAGGACTGGTGGTTCGACTTGATCACCTCCTGCTGTTCGCGTGAGATGAACCCACTTTCGTCCTCTTCCAGCACGAACCTGCAAACGCGATGACCACGGAAGTCGTTCGTCAGAAAACTCCCCTGCCAGTCCTCTGGAAGATTCGGTCCGCCAACAATCTCCAGACCGCAATGCTTGGGGCTGCCGGGATTCAGCCCCGGCAGAATCCGCGCGGCCCCATACGCGGTCGCGTATGATGCGCCAGGGACGGCATAGTTGATCCCCTCGCCTCCAGCGCCGTCGGTGGCAAACGTGGTTCCGTAGCGATCGAAGTGCGTGCCCCAGGAGTTGATCCAGCCGCGTGCAAAGACATCGAGTTCCAATGTGTCGGGACGGAACTGCCAGATGCCACCGGCATTCAGCCGCTTGATGCCCCAAGGAGTTTCAATGTGACTGTGAATGTAGATCGACTGACTCATGTACAGTCGCTGTTCCGGTCCCCAGCGAAGCGTATGCAGAATGTGATGCGTGTCCTCGGTGCCAAAACCGGAAAGCACGATCCGGCGCGAATCGGCAACGCCATCACCGTCGGTATCAGCGAAGTGCAGGAGTTCGGTACTTGCCGCGACGTACGCGCCGCCATCGCCCGGTTCGACGCCGGTCGGAATGAGCAATCCGGTCGCGAACACGCTGGTGCTATCACTCACCCCATCGCCATCTTTGTCTTCGAGAATCAGAATCCGGTCGTTCGCTTCCGCGCCTGGTTCGATCTGTGGATAGACCGAGGAACTGGCGATCCACAATCGTCCGCGCGCGTCGAAGTTCATCTGAATCGGCTTCGCGATCTGAGGATCGGCGGCGAACAGATTCACTTCGAAGCCCTCCGGCAGCACGAACGTCCCCTGTTCTTCGGCAGCGTCAGGAACGGGAATGTCCTTGAGATCGCGCTGTGCGAACGTTGGCAGAGGCGGGAACAGACATACGCAGAGGGTCAACAAGATGCGGTGCATGGGAATCTGCGAAAAAGGATGGAGGCCGAGTGATAATTCTTTAGAGTCGTTGATCGCTCCGCGATCACACGCCGGATGGCAGAGCAACCGGGGGCAGTCGTATTTAGCCGCAGAGCTACTGCGGTTTCATGCTTTGAATCTTCGATTCCAACTCGGTGACGATCGGATCAAACTGCGGAATCTCGACCGCGTTGTTTCCTTGCTCGTGCTTGCGAAAGCCGAACAGGTACGTGAAGTTCTGCGGTCGCCAGCGATGAAACAATAGTTCGTTCTTATCCCGAATCACACTTCGCAGTTGTTCACGCACCGAAGCATTCTCGCCGGGTTCACGGCCAGACACGGTCGTAATCGGGGGTGGCGGAAGTTGTTCGATCGAGAGTTGTCGCCCCGCCAACGCCAGTGACAGATACCGACCGGTCACCCAGTATCCCTGCGCATTCAGCGTGATGCCGTTGTCTGTCAATGGGGTCGAACCAGCACTGGCCGAGAACGCTGGTCGCAGATCGATCCAACTCGCAGCACCGTCGCGAGCAAGCTCCTGAATCACCGCCGCATACAGATCGATGTTGGCGTTGTAGCGTTGAGCATGGGCAGCGGTCGACTGCCGGTCGATCCCCGGGACCGAACTCGCTTCCATATACGTTGGCGAGAGCAACACGAATCGTCGCTTCGGCCCGGCAAGATCGGCCAACAACTTCCGATACTGCTCACGAAACGCATCGAGCTTTTCCGGCCCGTCGAACGCCTCAGAATTCCCGTAGCCCAGGAGGATCAACGTCGGGTTGATCTGCTGAATCTGCTCGAGCATGCGGGCATAACCGGCTGCCGGGGGATCGAACATGCCCCGCGACTCACACCACACCGTATCGCCACTCCAGCCAAGATTGCGGAACGACACTGGGAAGTCGACCGCCAATGTGAGCGGACTTTCCCAATATCCCTCCACCTGCTCCCGTTCAATCAACGTCCCTCCCAACAGTACCACGCGATCCTGGGGACGCAAGAGCGGTTCCGCCGCGTAGGTCCACTGCGTCAATAGGAAGAACGAAGCGAGCCAAGTGCCGCAAAGTCTCATGAGATGCATCCCGGAGTCAAACAACCAAGCAACAGAACTGGATGCAACATGGTAGAGATCCCCTCAGCCCTGCTCCACCCAGCGACGAGTTGTCAACCACGCGGCGAATGCGGTCATCAATCGCCCGCCGCTTGCGAACTCCCCACCGCCTCCCCAGAATACGAAACCTGCTCCCCATCATGAAGCAGTCGATCGCGGTCTGGCTACTGGACCAGCGGGCTCGGCAGATCATGAGCGATCCCCCTGTGAATCGGAAGAGGCCTGCGTTATGGACCCGCTGCTCATTCTGGCCATTGGCATTGCCTGCGTTCTGGGACTGATTCTTGTTCTGCGCGTAAACGCCTTTCTTGCTCTGATCACATCGGCCATCGTGGTCAGTGTGCTCGCACCCGGAGACTGGGGGATCAAGATGTCCCGCGTCGCCGAAGCGTTTGGCAGTTCTGCCGGGAGCATCGCGATTGTGATTGCGCTGGCCGCCATTATCGGGGAATGCATGATGGCCAGCGGCGCGGCAGATCGCATCGTGCAGGCATTCCTGAGCCTGCTCGGGCAGAAGCGGGCCTCCTGGGCTTTGATGGGTAGCGGCTTCGTGCTCGCCGTCCCGGTGTTCTTTGACACGGTCTTCTATCTGCTGGTGCCGCTCGCACGCTCACTGTATCGCAAGACGGGAAAGAACTATCTGCTCTACATCCTGGCGATCGCCGCTGGCGGCGCAATCACGCATACGCTCGTTCCGCCCACGCCTGGTCCACTGATCATGGCATCGACCCTGGGGATCGATGTCGGCGTGATGATTCTCGTCGGCGGTCTCGTCGCGCTCCCCGCAGCTGTCGCCGGATTGGCGACCGCTCGCTTCTTCGACTCGCGCATGAACATCCCGTTCCGCGAAGCCGGTTTGGGAGATGCCGCACCAGCAGGCCCACCGGTGAATGCCGCCGGGGATGAAGTCGCGCTGCCGCCGCTCTGGCTCTCGCTGCTGCCAGTCGTACTGCCAGTGCTCCTGATCTCGACCAACACCGCACTGAGCACCATGGCCAACAACGAGCGGCTCGCTCAACTCAAGCTGGAGCATGTTCAGGACTGGGATGCCCTGCGATCACGACTCACCGCGACCGATGATCCTGTCGGTCAGCGCATCGCTGCCACGCTCGCCGCTAAAGGAACCGATGTTTCCACGCTCGGTGAGAACTGGGACAACGAGACGCAGCAGCAAGTACTCGCTGGGTTGAACAAGATTCTCGTGTCTAAGACGCCGTTGCTCTATGACCACGCCGCGTTTGATTCAGTGGTCGAGAAACGATGGAAGATCGATGCAGACATCGCCGCTGATGCTGATGCGACAGATGCAGACCTCGCTGGCCTGAAGCGTCAGCAACTGCTCGACACGCTCCTGCAGGCGAGCCTGATGAATTTGCAGCCGCACGAACTTGAACGAACCAACCGGACGTTGCTCGAAGTCGCTCTGCCGGGAGTCATCGAACGGCATGAATGGAGTTCGCCGCTACGTAAGGCCGCTGACATCTCGGGTTTCTTTGGGAATGCCAACTTCGCGCTGCTGCTCTCAACTGTCGCCGCGATGTATCTGCTGTATCGACAAAGGAGCGTCACGCTCGCGGAACTCTCGCAGACCGTCGAAGCCTCACTGATGAGCGGCGGCACCATCATTCTCATTACCGCCGCTGGTGGCGCGTTTGGCGCGATGCTCAAGGTGGCCAAGATCGGCGACTCTATTCGCGACGCCTTCGCCGGTTCCGGTGGCAGCGGTATGGTGTTCCTACTGCTGGGGTACGGCATCGCCGCACTCATGAAAGTGGCGCAAGGATCAAGCACAACGGCCATGATCGTCGTCTCCGGCATGCTTGCAGCGATGATCACCAACCCCGAAGCACTCGGATACCATCCCGTCTATCTGGCGACGGCCATTGGAGCCGGATCGCTGATGGGCAGCTGGATGAACGACAGCGGCTTCTGGATTTTCGCGAAAATGGGTCGGCTGACCGAAGCGGAGAGTCTAAAGTCTTGGACAGTCCTGCTCGTGGTTCTCAGCCTCGTCAGCCTCGCGATGACGGTTCTGCTGTCCATCGTGCTGCCATTGGTGTAGCCGTCGACCGGTTTGAACTTCCTGAAGACTACTCCTCGCAGCCCAACATCGTTTCCACATCGAGTCGATATGGTTTACCTCGACCGCATCTACA
>JAGQQB010000318.1 GCA_020426425.1 Planctomycetaceae bacterium
CGCCACCGGCGAAGGCGAGGGTACACAGGTTGCCCCAGTGATCACGGCCCCCTTTGGTATTGATTTTCGGCGTGCGTCCGAACTCCCCGGTGATGACGAGCAGCACGCGATCTGCCATTCCGCGTTCGCGCAGGTCGTCCAGGAACGCTGAGGCGGCGCGATCGACGGCGGGCCCGAGAATTGGCATGCCATCGTTAATGCCAAACGCGTTGCCATGCATGTCCCAACCGGAACTCGTGACCGTCACGAAGCGGCAATCGTGCTCCACGAGTCGCCGCGCCAGCAACATCTGCTGACCGAGCGCGATGGGCGCCTGTCCGGGCACATTTGACTTCTTTTTGGCCACGTGTCGGGGAATCGTGAACTGAGACGTATCGTAGCGCGCCCGGGTGGCGGCGGATTCCTGATCGAGATTGAACGCTTCGCTGATGCCCCCGACGATGACATCGAACGCCTGCTGTTGGAACGCATCGGATCCGGCCAGCAAGTCCGAGGCTTCGGCTTCACGACGCAGGCCATCGAGCTGCGTTAACAGAGAGCGGCGATCATCCAGCCGCTGTTCCTGGATCGACAGTTGCATGTTCCGAACCACTTCGCTTCCGGCACTGGGATCGAAGGGGCGATACGAACTGGGCAATGTGCCGATGTCGGTCACGCGGTCCGTCTGGCCGCCGAGTTTCGCGAACTTCTCACCCAGGGCTTTGGGGGGCAGCACGCTGTTAATCGGCATGCCAGTCCGTGGGCTGTTGGAGCCAACCAACCGCGACAGGAGCACTCCCATTTGAGCGCCGGTGGAATTGCCACCTGCCATCACGAGTTTGGCGGCCGTGGCGTGGTTGGAATTGCCGTGGGAATAGCAACGAACGATGGCCATATGATGGGCCCGTGCGGCCAGCATTGGGAAATGTGCTCCGAATGTCACCCCAGGCAACGCTGTCTGGGCCTCGCCAAACATCGCCCGATATTCCGCCGGAGCGGTCATCTTCGGATCGAAGGTTTCAATGTGGGTCGGCCCTCCTTGCAGATTCAGGACCACAACGGCCTTGTCGCGCAGCAGGCTTCCCGCTTGTGTCCCTGCCGCCGCTTCTAACTGGAACAACTGTGCCAGCGACAATCCGCCAATTCCCAACGTCCCAATCTGTAGCAACTCGCGCCGCGTGACCCCTTCACAAGTCGACTGTGACCCTGACGCCACCAGGTTGAACATGGTCGCTCCCCACTCGTTGACCATCCATGAGCGAATACCGATCTAACCAAGGTAGCCTATGGGATCAACACTTCCGAAGACAATGCCGCGTTGGTACGCGGAGCCGTGAGAGGTGCGTCCGCTGGATGGTGGCTGCCACCGTCGGGGACGACTGCCGCGTGCGATGTCGCCGCGATACACTTCTTGCATCGACAGATGCACAGATTTAGAACGTCTTCGCGATGCCGAATGAGAGGCTGTGGGTGTAGAGTGAGTGGCGGACTTCGGTGCCGGCCATGCTGCCGGCGAGGGGGTGTTGCCAGGGGCCGCTGACGGTGTTCTTGAATCCGTGGTGATACGACAGCGTGCAGTTCCAGCCCTGGCCGAGATCGAAGGTAAAGCCTGTGCTGAGGTGGTGTTGCACGATGGCCGGGGCCGGGGTGTTGTAGAAGATGGTGCTGCTGTCGATGGGTGAGGTGTTGTACGTGTAGCCGACCCGCCACTTGCAACGAGGATGCAGATCGAACTGAATCCCGTTCGAGAAGACCCAGATGCTGTCCCAACCAAAGCCGGTGACCGCTCCGGTGGAATCGAAGCCGGAGGTCTTGAAGCCCTGCGTGTTCGCATAGTCGATGTACCGGACATCGCAAGCGATGGCCATACGCGGCAGTCCGACATAGCCAAAGCCCAGCGAGATGATGGATGGATAGTCCATGTCCATTGTGAGCACTCGCGGAGCACCGACATGATCGACACCGTTCATTTCATACGTTTCGAACCACTGCGTGCTCTTGTATGAGGCACCAATACTCCAGGGACGGCCCAGCGGCTGATAAAACAGACCGGCCTGGAATCCCAGTCCCCAGGCGGCATCGGCATGCGAAGCACCTGAGTATGAACCATCTGGATTGGGCGACGCGGCACTAAAGGGATCGATCGCGAGACTGGACCAGTTAAATGTGGGTGCGACGCCAATCGACAAACCAGACGGAAACGTGTACGCCACCGTGGGACAGAACTGCATCAACTGGAAGTTGGAATAGACAGCGCCAAATCCCATCCCGCCATCGGCTGGTTGCGGCGATACAATTGGATTGTTCGGTCCACCAGGATAGTCCACACCAAAGCCCCCAATCCCGAATCCTCCCAGGCCGAAGGTCCAAGGGGAACCGGTGTCGCGAAACACGAGTCCGAGACTGGGAATGGGACTGACGTCGACATCGCTATCTGTCGAACCTTGCAAGGTCGATGGTGGCGTCCCGAGACCGAATGCATCAGCCTGGACGGTCGACGACAGCCGACTGGTCGGCGAGAACCCCATGAAGGAGAAGGCGACTTCAGACTGTGGAAGTGCGCCGATGCTCGCCGGATTCCAATGCAAGGCGCCAATCGAATCGAGCGGCAACCCGGTCCCGGCTCCACCCATCGATTGATTGACCGCGCCGACGGCATCGAGAATATGCCCCACCTGTGCATGGAGTGGGGCTGCAACAAATAGGCAGATGGCAAGCAATAGCCCTAGCCGAAGTTGATGGCACATCCGGTGTGCTCCCATGTCCATATAGTCCAATGTCTGTGCGATGCTGGTGCTGCAATCACGACCCGTCGGTGGCAACCGGCCTGTACACGGGGGAACGGAGCGGCTTCCAATAAAGAACACATCGACCCGCTACTTGAGCTTCCACAAATCTCGCCGGGAAACTCACCATGAGTGCGATTGTACGGAGCATTCCCGTTCCAGCGATTCTAGCATCTTCAATGAATCGCAAGGACAATGCTGGCCGGTCGAATGTCGTCTCTTGACTGCCCGCCGCAGTTCGCGCCTCGGTTGCTCACTAGTTGTTCCAAGTTGCCCACCCAGTTCCGCCAACCGACCTATCCAGCTTCTCCGCTCGACCGCGCGAGTCTCAGGGATCGCTACGACCACCGTGGTTTCCATATTCACGTTCGGTGGCCATGAACATGTCGGCATGTGGCCCACACCAGAAGATGGGCACCGACTCGGAATGCAGCGGTTACCAACGACAACGGGGCGCTTCCACAAATGCGGAGCGCCCCGCGCAACGCACAGGTCCGACCTTACTCTGCACCTACGCTCTCAATGAGAACGTAGCGACCTACTCTTCCGCGCCAGCGGCATTCAATGCAGCATCGTAGTTGGGATGCTCGGTGATTTCCGAGACGTACTCCACGTGCTTGACGACATCATCAGGGCCGACCACGAAGATGGCTCGGGTCAGGCAGCGATCGAGACCACCGCCCTGAATCAGCACGCCGTAGGACTTGCCAAATTCGGTCGTCCGGTGATCGCTCAGGCAGGCGATCTGATCAACGTTTTCGGCTCCGCACCAGCGTTTCTGACCGAATGGCAGATCGGTACTGACGACCAGAATTTCGACATCCGGCAGACCGATCGCTTCGTCGTTGAAGCGTTTCGTCTCGGCGTGGCAGACGCCGGTATCGAGCGATGGCACAGTGGCGATGATGCGGGTCTTGCCAGCGGTGTCTTTGAGCGAGACATCGGCGAGTGCGTTGTTCTGCAGTTTGAAATCGGGGGCCTTATCTCCCACCTTCAATTCGGTTCCAGCAAGCGTGACCGGATTCCCCTTCAATGTGACCTGAGCCATGTGTTCCTCGAACGGTTGAGTGTTTGCTTGTACCCCGACAACGCGAGGGCATTCTGCCCAGTATCGCAGGCAGATTCGCAGGCACAAGCCAACCGACGGGACTTTGCTTGGTCTGGACCAACTCTGGAGAAGCAACACGGTCGATTAGAAGTTGTTGGGCTGACCGTCGTCGATCAGGCGCAGCGACTGAATCGTGCTTTCCGTGGTCGACGTATCGAGGAACCTGACGGCCCCATCGGCCAGCACGACGTGCGCGCCGCCAACATGCTGGCTCGAAATTGACTTCGCCATATCTCCGTTGATCACTCCGGAAACTTCCGCCAGTTCGAGATCTCGGGGCTGCATCCAATGAGTTCCCGATGCAGCGACCTCAATCACCAGGATGGTCCGGCTCGTTCCATCGACACATTCTCGCAAACTGCGGCATGCGGTTCCGGGCCAGAGAGTGTGTGTATCGATCACCGCCAGATAAGCGACCTGCTTTTGCTTCGTCTCTTGCGCTGGACAACGAAACGGATATGGCCAAGTCTCGTGAAACTGTGCGTTGTGGGGACTGTCCCACGGCTCGCTCAGACGGATTTGGGAATACAGCGGCGACTGATCC
>JAGQQB010000031.1 GCA_020426425.1 Planctomycetaceae bacterium
CCTCGACTCGAACAACTCGCTCACACAGACCTCCCGGCCGCCCGCATGCGACTGACACAGGATCTACTCGACAAGACCCTGCGACAAACCGCCGACCTCAACCCCGTCCGCACTGGTCGTTGCCGCGCCGCCTGGCTCAAGGCGCGCGAACATATGACCTTCACCGAATCCCCAGACAGCACCTCCGCAGCAGCGACGAACGCCGTCCCTTACGTCACCCATCTCGAATACGGCACCTCCCGCATGCGCCCCTTCGCCATGCTCCGCCGTGCTCTGGCCCAGGTGCGACAACATGTGTCCCGACTCTTTCGACTTCCCTGAATATTGCCAGAAACCTCCGATCTCGATCCTTGATCCCGAGCCACCCGACACTCTTCATCCGACTCGACCAATCTCAGCCCGACTCCAATCATGGACGCCAGCAACTTCCTTCGGCTCCTCACCACAACCATTCAGCAATACTGGTCCGCCCAATTCTCCGTCCCAGTCCCGACGCACTTTCCCGGCGTTCCCACACCGCTGCAGCAGCACGCAGCCTGGGTCGAACTTTGGGTCGATGCGCTCCACACGCCGCCACAACGAACTCACGCTCCGCAACGGGACGAAGTGCTCGTCACGATCCACTGCTTCTCCCGTCATCCCCAGGACAAATTCCAGGGACAGACACTGGCCGGAAACGCCGCCAGTTTGTTTCACCACCGGACGCTTCCTGTCGTGGAGTCGGTCCCTGATGGTGAGCCACGACAAGTGGCCACCGTGATCTTCCTCGAACCGCAGATCCGGGATCTCACCCGCAGCACCGAGCCAACGCAACCTCAGCTGCAACACCTAGTCGTCAGTGTCCAGGGTGTCGCGCATCGCTGTCCCTGATGTCTGCCTCAAGCGCAACTTCACCTGAAGCGCAACTTCACTTGCTCCCATTACGGTAGGAATCCCTCTCCTCTTCACACCTCCCCGAATCAGGAACACACATGGCTGTCTCCCACATCACCCGCAACCTTCGCGATGGCGAACTGGTCATCAAAGATGGGTCCGATACACCACTAACAATGACCGTTCTCCTTGACGAAGGAGACCTCACTTGGACCCAGCGACAACGCACCATTGAAGTCAAAGACCGCGGCTCCATTTCCCAGGGACACACCCGCAAAGGAGATGAAGAGTCGATCTCGATCTCCTTCACTGCCAAGTGGACCCAGTTGATCGGCAAAGCGGCCAACGAGGCAGATCCGCTTCAGCTCTACGAACTCCTCACCTTCGATCCCGCCACTGGCGCGACCAGCACTTCGACCGCCGGAGAACAGGAGACCCTCACTCTGGAGTTCACCGTGCTCGATCCCGCTGGTGTCGCCAGCGAACGCATCGTCTTTGAAAAAGTGTACCGCGAAACACTGACCCTCTCAGAAGACAACGACGCCAACTTGATCGCCTTCGCCGGACGCTCCTTCAGTCCCAAACCGACCGTCAGCCGCATCTAAAATCAGGCTCGCATCTCGCCCTGCCGCATCATGGCGACTCAGCACGACCCTCCCGGTTTCCGCCGACCTGGGAGGGTCAACCGCAGAATGACAATCTCTCGGCGAAATCTGAATTCACGACCAACTGTTCCCTGCCATGTCCTACTCCGAATCACTCACCGTCCGCATCCTCGGTGACAGCTCCGGCCTGCAACGCGAACTCGATTCCGTAATGCAGAGCCTGTCGACACTTCAGCGGGACATCGAATCCGCCAGCAGAGCCGGCGCAAGGATCGGTGATGCTCTCAGCCGGGTCTCACGAGCGACCGGTCCGTTACGACAGGTCAGCAGTCTCCTGACCGGGGTCAGCCAACAGGCGCGCGCTCTATCTGCTCAGGCAATCTCTCTCAACGTCGCCCCCGCCATCGCCGCCTTGCAACGCCTGATGCAGCTGGCCGCAGCTGCCGCAGCACAGCTCCAGGCACTCTCATTCACTGGCCCCGCCCCTGTGTCCAGCCCGGTCGCCAGCGGTAGCGCTGGTGCAGGTGGTGGCGGCGCGCCCACATCACGCGTTGGTCGCGGGATGGCGTCCGGAGGTCTCGTCACTGGTCCGACCGGAATCGATCGCATTCCCGTTCGACTCAGCGCCGGTGAGTACGTTCTCAATCAGAATGCCGTTCGCACCATGGGGCACTCACTGGTCGACCAGCTGAACCAACAACCAGAGTTGATGTCGCAGTGGCAACGCTCACAGACCAGTCTGTCCCTGCCAGTGATCGCCAATGCCGGTCAATCACAGCTGAACAACCGACCGGCTTCACAAGCTTCGGCAGCGGCGTTGACTGCTCAACGGCACTCATCTTCAGAAGCGCGACTCCCCATCAGGGGCGAGATGCCTTCTTCCGGCGCTAATGCTGTCGCGCCCCGACCTGTCTTCACCAGCAATGCGGTGACGCCGTCAATCCAGCGCACCATGGTTCATGAAGAGACACACCACAACACAAGCAATCACTTTGGCGGAATCACCATCCACGTTCAGCAATCAGCCGATCTTGGCGATTTGGTCCAGAATCTCGATCAGCAGGCCCGCACTCTGCGGAACCGGCGCGGCTAGCCTGGACCTGCGAATCGACCGACCCACTGCTCCACTGACCACACAAGCCACACGCCACCGGAGATCACCTCCCCATGCTGACCTTCGCCCCCACACTCGTCCGCGACACCACCCAGTTCGAACTTCCCCGACCGATCCTGTCGCTCCGCATTCGCGATGACTGGGACCTCGAACGCAACAAGGTCCCCCTGCGTCGCGGCGAGTTGCACAGCGGCCAATCACAGAATGGTGTCGACATTCTCATCACCGGTCAGATCGGCACGCAGAGCGGGCAACTCCGCATCCACGAACAGGAGATGTTCGAGACCCTGACCCAACTGCGGAACCAGCTCGACACCACGACCCCAACGGGCACATTCCGCCTGTCGCTGTATCACGATGGACTGGGGCAACATCATTACTTCGATCTCTGCACCACAATGAAGTTCGAAGCAGACCTCTCCGACAAGCACCTCTTTGACTTCTCGATTCAGATCCGCGCTGCCGATCCCATCATCCATTTCGGCCCGCTGTAGCGCCATGCAACAGCTTGCCACGCAGCCTCAAGCTGCTCCCAAAATCGCGCACCCATCACAACCATCGCCCGGCGACATTCAACGGGCCTTTGGCCCCTCAACGTTGAACACACCAGATGTCCTTCCTCCGCCGTATCCTGCATCACGGTCCGACCCCACATGGGACGCCGTTCGTTCTCGACGATCAGGCGATTCGCGGCTGTTGGTTTGAACTCCATCGCATGGGAGGATGCGGCGCCGCAGAGATTCGACTTGCCGCTTCGTTCGCGCGCCGGGGTGACATTGAGCCAGGCGATTGGATCAGCATCGAAGGTCAACTCGGTGATCGCTGGTACCTGGGACGCGTTGAAGAATGCCGCTACGACAGTCCCATCGGTTGCCTGCTGCGATTGGAAGGGATGTCCATTCAGCTCAACGAAGTCTTCCCCGGCGGCTTCGGTCTCGATGCCGAAGGCGTCCGGCCTCATCGCTATGCGGCGACAGATCTATTTGTCAACGATCCCGACCATGGTCAGGAGTCGGTGGATCTGGTCGCCACTGTCGACGATGTCGTCCATCTCCTGTTGCAGCAATACGTCGTACCAGCGACCGACATTGCTTATGTCCCCACTTTCGTCGAAGCGCCGCGGCATCCCGGTCCCGTAACCAGCCTCAAGTTTCGCGGCGAAGAGACCGTTCGCTCGATCATCAAGGATCTCGCTACCAGAGCGCAGGGCGCGACTTGGGGCGTTGATCCTTTCGGTCAATTCTTCTTCCTGCAACCTCGACTGGAAGAATGCCACTCCTTTCAGGAGTCCGTCGATCTGCAGTCACTCACGGAATCCCGCGATCGGGAGTTCCTGTTCAATCGACTGCTACTGACCGGCGACTACGTTTATGACCAGCGCGACAATTCTGGCAACATCGCTCGTCGCGCCTACCGATGGCGGGGCAACTTCGTTCAGTCGGCCAGCCGCGATCGTCATGGAGAGCGTCGACTCCGACTCTGGCTCCCCTGGGTTCGCACACAACAGGACGCCCGAGCCTTCGCCCGCGAATTCTTCCGGACCTACGCCCAACCCACCCGCCGCTATCAAGTCGAGACGATTCCACAATCGTCCCTCATCCGACCCTGGGAAGGTCGCGTCGCATTGCGTGACCAGCAAGGCAACCTGCTGACACTCGCGCACGTTGAATCCGTACGTGTCATGTTCGATCACGCTCCCTGCCATCGGTTACAGCTCGGCGTCGAAGATCCGCGCACCCTTTGGCCGGAACCACCCCAGGATGAACGCTGGGAATCTCCCGATGATCGTCAATCGATGGGCGGTTCGATCAGCAGCCTCCCCAGCGACCATCCATCCAGCGATCCCCCGCCGCCAGATTCCACACTCCCACCCGCCTCGACCCTATCGTCCGGATTCTCACTGGATCCTTCTTCAGATGCATCCTCCGATGTCTCATCCGATCTCTCCTCGGATGCTTCGTCCGATGTTTCCTCCGACTGGTCGTCGGACTCGTCTTCCGACTGGTGGTCCACCGCCTCGTCAAGCCTGACCGACGGCTCCACATCCGGCATCAACTCCGGGTCAAACTCAGGCAGCGCAAGCTCCTCTTCTGCCAATTCTGAATCGAGCCACGTGGAGTCGTCGTCCGCTGCTTCGTCGACTTTCGGGAATCCCAGCAGTTCATTGCATGCGTCCACGAACTCCTCCGCAGTGTCTTCTTCGCCAGCATCTGAGTCACTATCAGGCACACAATCTGATTCCTCCGGTAGCTCGGAGACGCAATCCAATTCACTCAGTGGTTCCGGTAGCTCCGGCGACTCGTCTGGCACGGTCTCCGGCGATTCGTCGATACCTTCATCCAACGCCTCCTCCCAGGCGTCGACTGATTCACACTCATCGGGCGCCCCTGCATCGTCAGATTCCGACGTCGCACCTTCGAGTAGCGCGGCTGCGTCCTCCAGCGGCGGACAAAGTAACTCGACCGGAACGCACAACAGCTCCAGCGGTTCCGATGCCAACTCCAGCGAAGCGGCAAGTTCCGTCAGCTCCGGTTCCGAATCCGGGCAGTCATCCATCCTTTCCTCCGGCGAACCAGCAACGTCGTCGCACAGCCAGTCCTCCGGTAACTCCAATTCCGCTTCCGGTGGACAGTCCTCATCGACCCACGCAACCACCTCGTCGGGCAGCCCCCCATCAAGTGTCCCTCCATCATCGCATACCCCAAGCTCCGGCGACTCCCTTTCGTTCGACAGCTCTGCTGACCACTCCCTGTCCGATTCCCAAACCTGGTACGGCACCACGTAACAGGGCAATCGGCACATAGCGATCCGCCGTTGCCCATCCCCCTATCAACGCCTCAACAGTCGCGCAGCGACTCTCAACGGGGCGCTGCCCCCTCAGCGGGCCGCAGGCCCATCAACGCTCAACGCAAATGTTCTACCGCGTCTTCCCCGACCACGCCCGACAGTCGCTACCTCTTGAAAACCACTTCGCCGGTCCTCAACCAACCGCATGCTGGCTGATCGGCGGTGGCCCGTCGCTCAAGACGTTGCCACTGGAACAGATTCAGCGGTCTCCCTGTCCCAAATTCGCGGTGAATCTTGCTGGATCAGGATTGTTCCGTCCCAACTTCTGGACCAGTTACGATCCCACAAACCGCTTCCAGAAATCGATCTACCTTGACCCGTCGGTCCTGAAATTCGTCCATGCCTGCCGAGCGATGGACCTGATCCCCGAGACAACATTTAAGGTCTGCGAGGCTCCCAATCTCGTCTGTTTCGACAGAGTGCGCGGTCGCGGGTTTCATGATTTCCCGACATCAACAACGCCATCAGTCACCCGACCGGCCGAGATCCCGTCCCAGGAACTGATCCCCGGTATCACCGACTGGCAGGACTCGTTTATCCAGGCGATCGACATCGCCTATCGACTCGGCTTCCGTCGCCTGTACCTCGCCGGTTGCGACTTCTTCATCGCCCCGCCTCCCACGCTCATCGACTTGGCGCGCAAATTCAACGTGCAGTATGAGTCGCGTGAACCACTCGGTCGATTTCTTAGTCGTTGCCAGCAGGCTGGCGCCGCTCGATCCGATCTCGAACGACATGCAATCTCAGATCAGTACCATTTCGACGAAGTCAAACCGTTCGGATCTGCTGTCCAGACTGACGATCACTACTTCCGCGTCGCCCAGTACCTCCGCCTCTCACGCCGCGCACTTTCCCTCGCGGGACTGGAACTGATCAGCGTCACGCCTCACAGCCGTCTCAACGACTACTTTCCCTATCAATCAGTATCTGCTGTCGCGAAGACGCTGTTCCAGGACATCGGTGATCCGGTGACCGAACCAACACGCGGTCGCTACACCTCCAACGCATCGCGTTCCGCGAAGCATCTCGCCCCGATGCGAGACTTCCGTCCCCACCACTGGAATAGACTCGCCGACAACGCACCACCAGACAAGCGTCCGCTGCAGGTGGAAGTACCGGAAGAACAGATCCCGGACGAAGTCGGCTGAGCGGCCATTGGCGATCGGCAGTCAGCAATCGGCTACAAGCCGTTTCCGGAACATCACTCAATCAACGGACCATCAGCACTCGCGTCTGCAATTGAAGCCGATGTGAGCGAATGCTGCGACTCAGTTGTTCGTGGATTCAGCACAAAGACTACCAGCACGGCCAACACGATCAATACGCCGCCGACCGCCTCATTCCAACGCAGTTGCTCCCTCAGGTAGATCGCCGAGAAGACGGCAAACACGACCAGCGTGATCACTTCCTGCAGCAGCTTCAACTGGGCCGCCGTCCACGTCTGATGACCCAGTCGATTGGCTGGCACCTGAAAGCAGTACTCCACAAACGCGATTCCCCAGCTGATCAGGATCACGGTCCACAGGGGCGAATCCTTGTATTTCAAGTGCCCATACCACGCACAGGTCATGAAGACGTTGGAAATGATGAGCAGCAGCACCGGCCACATGGGAGCAACTTTGGATTGGGACGGCGATCACTCCTCGCTCAGGGCGAAGGCAAAGGTGACCGCGTTGGGCGCATTGTGACCACGGCGGCCCGCTTCACAATTCCATATCGCCCAATTTCTCACGCCGTGGACGACGCTCTCCGGAAGTGACCGACGCCGCAAGGTCCACGGCCCAAATCAGCAGCGGTCTCTACAACAGCTTCAGCCCTTCCGCCCGGACTTCGAACGGAATGATCGAATCATCGCATGCACTCCCCCGATGCTTAGCGATATGCAGCGCCCGACCCATCTTGGCCCCGTCGCGAACCTTTCCCATGTAAATGATCGTATTGGCATTGGCGAACAGATCTCCACTGGCAATCGGCCGCGAGATCAACTCTTCCAGCATCACTTCGTGCGATGTCGCCAGCATCAGACAACCAAGCTGCCGATGGTTGTATCTATGCTCAGCGACCAACTCTGCCTCCGCTCGGTAGCCAGCGCGAAACAAGTCCCGCGCGACCCAGGCATCCTCTTTGTGCAGGATCTGGTGATAGACATATTCAAACAGATCGTACTGGAATGAATCGCTCGCCCGGTCGGTCGGTTCGACACCATCGATAATGCATCGCCGGACCCCATGCACGAAATTGCCGTAGAAGAAGGCAATGGTTTCGTGCAACTTGCGATTCAGGTCTGCCTTCCAGGCACGCTGTTCATCAAAGCCAAGATCGCTCAGCGTGACGCGTTTGCCGGTCTGTCGAAACAGATGCAGTGCATCCCACCGGGCACGATCACGCTGCCACACATCGCTTGGCTGAAACTCATCCAGCGCTGGCGGGCGTACACGCAACGTCCATTGATACAGCCGCTCGGCATACTCTTGATGACTCTGGGAATCTCCCCGCGAAGTCATGTCGAACAAGATGCCGGGCTCCCCCTCCTGTTCCCGTCCCGCCCAGGCATACTGCAGCCCAAGCTGTGTTTTGCCTATGCCCGTCGCGCCATACACGACGGTCATCGTCCCCGGCAGCAAACCGCCGCCGAGGGCGGAGTCCAGTTCTGGAATGCCCGTGCTCTGCCGTTCCATGTGAGAATTACCTGTCGACGAAGTAAGTGATCGGCGTGGGAAGCGATTGGCCGGAGCGGCGCGAAGGGCAGCTACTGTGAAGCCGCTGACGTAACCCGACGCGGTTTTGGCAACGCCGTGTACTCCGGCAGCGGGCCAATCAGCGGACGCGCATAGTCTAGAAACGCAGATGTCACATCCATGCCGTTCTTCGCGATGTACCGATCTGGCATCGGACGTTCATGGTTGGCGACTTCGCGCAACGGTGCGGTGCCAAACGTCGCCGAGTACGGTTCTTTAGGTTTCGAGGTTCGCTGGATGGTGACCATCACGCCTCCTTCACCTTTCAGTGCCAGTCGAACCGCTTCGCGTCCGCAGCCGTACGCTTCGTCGTAATCGAGCTTCACCGCCCGATCCGCCGCGCACATCTGCAACGATTCCGTCACCTGGAACTCGCCGCGCCAACCGAACTCGTTAGACAGCATTCGGTGCAACATCATCGCCGCACTGGTCCCCCCCATCGCCCCAAACTCAATGTTGTTGAACCGGTCCCGAGTCGCGGATGCACTTACCGGCGAACCATCGGCATTTGTGATTCCCTCACCACACACAATGCTGACGAACCCATGCTTCTTCTGCTTGTCCGCAACGAGATTCAGAAATGCTTCGCGATCAAACGCCCGCTCAGGTAGCAGGAGCACATGCGGCGCATCACCATTCGAATGTCGTACACATGCACTGGCGGCAGGCAACCAGCCGGCGCTGCGGCCTACGGTTTGAAAGATCACGAACTGGTCCACCCGCTGCATGTCACGAGCGAGTACCCCGGCCTGTTGCACGCTAAGCGCGACGTACCGCGCGGCACTGGCAAATCCCGGGGTGTGGTCCGTACCGTGCAAGTCGTTATCCACCGTCTTCGGCACTCCAACACCGGTCATCTCCCATCCGTGCTCCTGCGCGTACTCGACCACCCGATGAATCGTGTCCATCGTGTCGTTCCCGCCGATCATAAAGAAGTACCGGATGTCGTGCTTCTTAAGTTGTTTCAAGATCGGACCGAAGTGTTCTTCTTTGAGTTTGAGTCGGCTCGACCCCAGCGCGCTCCCCGGCGTTGACCGCAGACCTTTGATCGTCGCGGCATCCAGCGCGGCGAGATCGAGGAGATCATTCCCTAAGACCCCTTCGATGCCAAACCGCATCCCGAAGACCTGCTTCACTTTGGGTGACTTTACGCAGGCATCGACGACTCCGGCCAAGGAGGAGTTGATGACCGAGGTTGGGCCGCCCGATTGTCCCACAAGTGCGTTCATGGATGTGTGGCTCTTTCTGTCGTGCTGGATGCTGGTGGCGACGTGGCAACATGTCGAATCGCCGGGTTCTTCAGATGCCGCGATTTGAACGACTTGGCCGCCCGATTGCAAAGTCGCATCCCGAAACCTTCCCCTTCCCGGGCACTCACCCGTCGGTTGATCCGATCGGCCTTCGGAGCCGCCTGAATTCCTTCCGGTCTCAGAAAAAACTGTGGTTCGCGCCCATCGCCATCCCCAGATATACTCCGGCTTTCGTGTGATCGTCAGGGAGGACGAGATGGCCGGTTTTCGTCAGCATGTTTCATTCAGCGGCGTGCTCGGGCTCGGTTATGGATGCGCAGCCACGTTTCTGGGCGGTTTCACGCCGCAACAGGGCGCGCTCGCAGGCTGCCTCGCAGGGGTTGCTGGAATGCTCCCCGACCTCGATTCTCCGACCGGGAAGCCGGGGCAGGAAATCTTCTCCCTGACTGCCGCAGTCGCGCCGCTGGTGCTCGTTGGCCGTGTGCAGACTTGGCTCAAACTTCCCAATGATGCGGAAACGACCATGGTTTGCATGGTCGCCATGTATCTGATCATTCGCTACGGATTGGCCGCACTGGTCAAGCGATTCAGTGTGCATCGCGGCATGTTTCACAGCCTACCAGCGATGGCGATCGCCGCCGAACTGGTCTACCTTGGCTATCCCAGCAAACTCACCACCGCCAAACTCCTTATGGGGGGCGGTGTCGCGCTGGGATTCTTCTCCCATCTGTTGCTCGATGAACTCTGGAGCGTGCAGTGGAAGAAGGGACTGCCGGGGCTGAAGAAGTCGTCCGGGACTGCGATTAAGATGGTCGGCAATGGGTTTGTTCCTAACGCGGTCACCTTCGCACTGCTAGCGACGCTCTCGTTCCTCGTGCTCGACGATGCGGGACTGGTCAATCATGCGCCGGGGACCAATCCCCCGCTGGCAGCTGAATCTGATGCTGAAGCAACAGGCCCCGACGCAGATCTCATTCGTCAGGCGGCGCTGCCAGACGATGAACTGACTGATGTTCCTCAGTCCGCGCTGGGGGCACCAGGCATGACGTTGCAGACTCCCGACGCGACGCTCAACAACCTCGGCGCCACACTGGGTGAGGCAGCACCAATCGCCCCGATCCCGCCTCCCGCGTCACTCCCACAAGACGCTCCAGAGGGCGGTCTCGAATCGCTGTTTCGAGGGGCCAACGACACCTTAACACCAACACCCCCCAGTTCCACAAGCACTTCATCTCGGCCAGTAGATTCTGCCTCAACTGCCGACCCATTCAGGCCATCGACGAACGGCACGCCCGGCTTGTTCCCGCCAGCATCTGCAGATGCCCCGCGCTTGGAATAGCATGTCCCAGCCAGTGTGCCGACAACGACTTGCAGCATTGCCAGCATAGTTATTGATCGCTCTGCGATCAGACGCTTCCAGGTACCTCACGCTGATACAGGCGGCTGCAGTGCGCTTGCAGGTCGACACAGTTCATCTCGGAGCGATCAGCGATGATTTGCTCTCGATTCACAACTACAGTTTGTACGACAGCAGCGCCAGCACTCCGAGAATGATCGCCATGAACAGCAGCACCTGCAGGTACATGCGGCCTGCTCGCAGCAGGATGACCTGCGTGGACTCATACCGCGTGGCGTTCCAAACGAGGCTGACTGCGGCGGCGACAGGAATCAGATACCAAGTCATGGTCTTTCGTGCTCAGATTGGGTGAGTTGAGTGACGTTCAGGTGTTGAGTAACCATTCAGGCAGATGCTGCCGCAGGTTCACTCGGCGCGGCATTGCCATCTGCAGTCGATTCTTCTTCGTCGCCGTATCCGTAAGCCGGACCATCGATGGCGTCCCAAATGACCAGAATGTTCAGCAGTCCGGCGATCCAGGTCAGGACCATGGCGAGTTCGTGTTTCTTACCGAGGCGAGCGTGGAGATTCTGTTCCTGTTGATCCGTCAGCGGCATCATGAAATGACTGGAGAAGGATCGGGGAACGCTGCCCGAGATCGTACCGATCGGAACGTCGCGTCCCCCTTCCTCAACAATCAATTGTCCCGAAAACCCTCTCTCGGTGTCGCTATTCAACGGTGCTTCCAGCGCGACCGAACCTCCGATCAGATAGTCAACTGGCGTCCCATCCATCGTCCCCTGAATTCGTCCTCGAATCCCGGCCCCGCCAAATTGGTTGGCACTCGGTTCGATGCTCAACGTCCCGACGACTGGCCCCGCCTGGAGTCCGGACTCCCGGGTGACTTCCAATCCCCCCTGGAAAGCTGTCGTCAGTGAACCATCGAGTGTCCTGACCTGTTCTTGGTTCGAGCCGTAATAACGACGCGCCTGCACGAGCGAGGTCAACGCCGGGATCCCCAGTGAAGCCTGCGCGGCGAATTTCAGTGTCCGACCACGATCGATCGGCGCTCCAGCCCAGGAACCTGGGGGCTGAACTGCCTTCCATTCGGCCATGGCCATGCCGGTAAAGAACAGGCCCACGATGCATACGAAGTAGACCGCCGCCTTGAATGTGCGTCCCTGGTAGAGATGCCCCGCGCCGGGGATCAGGAATGCCAGCACTCCGGCCAGGGCGCGATTCTTCAG
Organism: Planctomycetaceae bacterium; assembly: GCA_020426425.1. GTDB lineage: Bacteria > Planctomycetota > Planctomycetia > Planctomycetales > Planctomycetaceae > JACKHO01. The sequence goes on from JAGQQB010000031.1 coordinate 12,011, forward strand.
TTGAATGCGGGGATCGACCATGTCCATGAGCAGGGCCAACCGACCCAGGTGAGTTGAAAATGGGGGGAGAAATGCATTTGCAGATATCTGGGCCATGACCTTGAATACGCCACGGCCTCACGCTTCGCGCGAGACATGCCTCGTGCCGAATGATCAGCCAGCGAGGCGTCAATCCGGCGAAACATTGCCCAGGATTGTAGAGACCGCTCGATGCCCCGGCTACAGAGAGTTGCCACTCCAGCCAGACGGCGGACGAGAATCTCACGCCTTTGCCGCACAACTCAGCCCGCCGCCGCACGACCGGTTCCGCAATGCTCAACCTTCAACTACGCGCGGCCAACTCCAAGAGCCGCTGACTACTCTGAGATTCGGATCAACTCTTCCCGCTGAATCGGCGATTCCAGATCGGCAGTGTCGAGATGCACCTTCACACGAGCGTCGGGATTAATTTCCGCCGCAGTGAGGATGATGTCGAATTCCTGCTTTTCGCCAACAGCCAACTCGTCGATCGGCGAGAACGCGACCATGCTGCCGACCGGATTGAACGCCACCGGGCCCTTGGCAGAGACGAAGTTCAGACCTCGTGGGATTTCGAACGCTGCCTGCACGTTTTTGGCCGACGCGGTCCCGTCGTTCCGAATGGCGACCCGCATCGACACTTGCTCACCAAGCAGGACTGGCTGTCCAGGACGCTGCACGTCGATGCCAAGATCGGCGAATCCCTTCACCGCGAGGCTGGTCGCCAAGTCGGCGCGATTCCCGCGTGAATCCAGTGCGGTCACTGTGCCGGTGTGATCCCCCACGTTCTGCGCGACCATTTGAGCGACAAGTTGCTGCGACTCACCGGGGCGCAACTGGGCGATCGTCCAGGTGACTGAGCGTGTTTGCACATCCCAGCGAGCGTTCGTCCCCGGTTGCGGAGTCCAATCAACGCCGGGGGGAATCTGTTCCGTCACGGTGATGCCGGTCAAGACTTCACTGGAGGCATTGGTGATTGTGTTCGTGTACGCGGCGGGACGGCCGATGAACCGCTTGTTCGGTCCCGTGCGGGCGATGGTCAGTCGCGATTCGATGATGTTTAGATCAATCTGCTGGTCATCCTTCACATCCCCATCGATCGTCACCAGTGCCTCGGGATGAATCACGCCCGCAGAAACTGCCATCATCGACAGTTCCACGTCGCGGGACTGTCCTGGCGGTAGGTTTCCAATTTCATATTCCAGGTCGTTCCCCCCAGGATGCTGCACTCCCGGCGGCAGCAAGGTGCGAATGAAGACCTTGCGGGCTTCTCCTTCGCCGGAGTTCGTGATCCTGAACTTGTAGTTCACCTGTTCGCCCACGGCGACTTCCGAGGGGCCGGTGATCACGATGCCCAGCTTGGGCGCGGTCACGCGAATGCTGGCCGCGACCGAGGTCTTGAAGCTCACGGTCGCCACACTGCCAATTTCACCCGCCTCGATCGGGATGACACGCAGTTGAATCTTCTGCTCCTGTCCCGGAGCCAGGGTGCCCAACTCCCAGAATAGTTTATCTCCGGTGACGAATGCCTGCGGACTCGTGCCGACTTCGCGGGCATCGACCCCACGTGGAATGCGGTCTTCCACGACGACATTCTCCGCCGCGCTCCCGCCGATGTTGCGAACGATGATCGAGTAGATCAGCGGTTCGCCCACAATCGCTTCGGTCGGCGCGATCTTCTCAATCTTCAGTTCCGGCTGCTGTGGCCCCCGTGGGGCATCGCTCGGGACTGTGCCGGTTCCGGTCAATGGCTGTTGCGGTTGTACGACGTTCGGCACATCACGTGGCGTGAACGGTTCTGGCTGGCGTTCACTCATCGTCGGTCCACCGCCAAACGGCACATCCAGTGAATCGGGGGATTTGAGCGGCGCCGGTTCAGGTGCATTTCTTGGTGAGAGGTTAAGCGTCGGGCCAGAGTTCAGATCCAATTCAGGAGTCGCTGCCGATTCCGGACGACGCTGTGGAATTGTCGTCAGTTCCGGCGCGTCGCCTGTGTTCGGCTTCGTGGGGAACAATTCCGGCTCAGCGACGCCGGGATTGGGGCGCACGATGTATGGACTCGGTTCCGGGTCGCGTGTAGAGCTGAGACCGCCACCGGAGAAGGGATCAGCTGCCGGAGTGATTTCAGTCGCGGGATTGCTCGCTGTTCCCCCACCTTGGGGGCGAATGGCTGGCCAACTTTCGTCACCAGTTGTGGCGGCGGATGGGTCGGCAGGTTGTGGTTGTAGCGTACTTGGGAAGATCTCCGGCAGGACCTCTGCCGCAGACTCAGTGCGATTCGTTTCGGCTGTAGCAGCGTTCGAGGGTGTGCTGCCGGTGAGAATGAGATCGCGTTGCGGGGCAATCAGCGAGGCCGGTTCTGGATTCGCATCTCCCCCAGCGAATGGATCCGGTGTGGGTGATGCCGCTGGCGTTCCCGAGCCATTGTCGAAGGGATTGCCCGCCCCCTCGTTGCCAGCAGCATTTGTGGCTGGCGTTCGAGTGGCGTGTGGTTGGTCCCCCAGGAAAAGCGGCAGGCGATTTGGCTCTGCGGGCTGCTGAGCTTCGACGGGCTGAATGGTCGGTCGGGCGCCGTCTGACTCATGGTTCGCCGTGAGCACGTCCCCTTGCGGTGGCGCCATCAACACAGGACCAGGATGTCCCTCCGGCAGTGGCGTCAACGCTGGTGCCGCCGGTTGAGCCTCTTGACCGGACAGAGTCACGCGACCTGCGGTCTCTGGTTGCTGTGTCGGGAAGGGATTCCCAGCGTTTGTTGTGCCTGTTGCTGGAGTCGGTGCCGCGTCTGCCGTCGCAAACGCTCTGCCAAAGGGGCCAGCGAACGACTCTGCTTCGACATTCTCTGCAGGGGAGGGTTGCGGGCTTGCGGCGACCGGGAATCGGTTTGGAGCGGCTGATTCACCGCCGGCATTGGTTGGTGGCCATCCCCCGGCAAACAGCGAGCCAGTCTCCGCATCGTTGCTGGCCACAGCAGGAGTGACTTCAGGGGCTCCGGTCGGGGTAGGCGCCTCAGAAAGGAGGCTGTGCCAGTCACTGAGCTGATTCGAAAGTTCCGAGCCGGCGTTATTCGCGAGCGGTGCATCCTGCAAAGCGGCCGGGTCGGCAGTCGTCGGAGCATTCTCCGATCCACGCGCCTGTGCCTGAGAAATCTCTTTGTGAGCCTGATAGACGACCGCAGAACTGGCCCCAATCACGCCTGTGAGGACCACGAATTTCCACAGAAGGTTTTGCATTGGGGAATCCTTTCCCACACCTGTTGTCGACTCTGGCGAAACGGCGATCCGCAGTTCCGGAAACGTCTGTTTGACCTGAAAAATCAGTGATGAATCGCCCGTAGGCGCCACGCGAAAATGGCGCACTGCATCGGCAGATCATGCCGGTTTGTATCGCAATCTGTGGAAACAGGTAAAGAGAGATTCCCCGGCGGTTGGCAAATCGCGTGCGCCTGCTGATTGGCGACCGCTCATCCGCCGCGCGTCTTCAATCACCTGCGGCAGTCAGCCATCACCAATGCTTCCCCAAATTGCCACGCCCAGGGA
>JAGQQB010000319.1 GCA_020426425.1 Planctomycetaceae bacterium
TTCGCATTCCAGGTCAGGGTCGCATCCTGTCCAGCCCCTGATTGCGGCGGCCAAGTCTCGGCGCCGCCCGGGAGAATGCCGGACTTCAGCAGTACCTGAAACCCGTTGCAGATGCCCAGGCAGAGCTTGTCGCCCTGTAGAAACTCGCCCAACACATTGGCCAAATGCGTACGCAACTGGGTGCCAAACACGATTCCAGCCCCGACGTCGTCGCCGTAACTGAATCCGCCAGGCACACACAGAATTTGATAGTCTGCCAGAATCTGCGGCTGTTCCAGCACGCGAAACAGATGCACGCGATCTGCCTGTCCGCCTGCAGCTTCAAACGCGAACGCGGTCTCGGGATCACAATTCGTGCCGGGAGCACGCAGAACACAGACTTTCGGGGCAGCCATCGAACAACTCAATCGGTCAGCTCAGTTACCAGATGTCCTCTTCCACACGGTTACTGCACAACAGAAACAGCACCGCAGGAGAAGCGAAAGTGTAGGCAAGCTGGTGACGAGGGAGTAGTGTGCGACCGTACCGGTCTGCGACTTCCAGAACTTTCTCGTGATCGGCAGGCCGAGGCCGCTCCGGCCTTATGGTGTGTCGGTCTCGCTGCGGGCGATCACATCGGTGGGGCGCGAACTTTGAGGAGTGGCCGAAGAGCGTTGCTGGGCCATTTTCTTGCGGCCCATTTTGCGACGTGTCGCAAGCACATCGCGGAAACTGAAGGCCCAGCGTCGCCGACGGGCAAACGGGCTCAGCAGGCGGATTACTTCGCCCATGTCGGTGGGGCGATCGTTCACCTCAACCGCCATCATGCGCTGGATGATCGCAGAGAGCTCTTCAGGGACTTGATCGTTGTACTTCTCGACACGGGGACGCGGCTCGCTCCGATGCGCCTTGACGGTCGCCGCCCGCGTCGCCATGGGAAATGGACGCTTGGCCGTCAGTGCGACGAACAGCGTGCACCCCAGGCTGTAAATATCAGCACGCCGGTCCACCGCGAAACTGTCTCGCGATTGTTCTGGCGGAATGTAGTCGGCGGTCCCCAGGCAATCGTGACCGAAGATCATCGCCAGCGAGAACTCGTCGGCGGCAGCGGACGTGTCGGCCAGAGTCAGACCGAAGTCGAGTAGTTTCACGTTCCCTTCGGCATCGATCAGAATGTTGTCCGGCTTCACATCGCGATGGATCATGCCGCGCTGATGCAGATAGTTCAGCCCCTCCGCCGCCTGCACAGCCACATCGCAAGCAGCATCGAACTTGAGCGGTCCGGCACTGAAGTGAATCCCCTCCAGCAGCGTAACCCCAGGGAACAACTCCATCACCATGAAGTCGGTTTCGCCGTAGAGTTCTTCCAGCTTGCCCAGTTCCAGCGTCCGCACGATGTGCGGATGGTCCAAATCCATCCCGGCGCGGCCTTCCATCTGGAACCGCGCCCGCATTCCTGGATCGTGACGATTCGTTTCGCCCAACAACTTGATGGCGACGATTTTCCGAGTTTCGAGTTCCATGGCGACATAGGCGGTCCCCATGCCTCCAAAACCCAGAATATCCCGCAGCACAAAGTGGCCCACACGCAACGAACGCCAGCGTCCGTTAATGATCTCTTCGGCCTGGAACTTGGTTAGCACACCCGCTTTCACGATGGCTCGGGCTGCATCCAAGCCATCTACGGGCCCGAGCGATCCACGCACTTGCTCCAACCGCTCAGGGGTGAGGATCTGAGCACGTTCCAGTAAAGTCCAGAATGACTTGGTTGTGGTCGCCATGCAGAGGTGGGTGAACTCCAATTGGATTTTGCCGCCAGGAGACATACACAACCTCCCTGTGGGCGACGCTTCCTCATCTAATCGTAACAGACGATCGACATCGGCAGAATCTGATGTTTGCAAAATCGCTGCGAAATCTGACGATTTCTTCTGGCCGGACCGACTCTCCCGCCGCTTGTGGTGGAGTCATCCTGTGTGGCGGACGCAGCCGTCGCATGGGCCAGTCCAAGGCATGGCTGCAATTTGGGGACGAAACCTGTCTGCAACGTGCGGTGCGAATGCTCACTGAGTGCATTGGCCCGATCGTCGTTGTCGCCGCTCCCCAGCAGACGCTGCCGCAACTGCCCGACGATGTCCGTATCGTGCGCGATCCTCGCGAAGGGGATGGGCCACTCGCAGGTTTGGCACTCGGCCTGGAGACGCTGGCTGATGTCGTTGACCGCGCCTACGTCACCGGCTGCGATATCCCCCTGCTACAGTCGGCATTCGTCTCCGCGATGATCGCGGCGCTGGGAGACACAGACGTTGCCGTGCCCGTCGACAACGAATTCCTGCATCCTCTCGCCGCAGTTTATCGCACGCACCTGGCTCCCTTGGCGTGGCAACTGATCGCCAACGACGAGCGACGTCCCAGGGCGCTCATCGAACAGGTAACCGCAACCTGCATCTCGACCGAGGACCTCCGCCGCGTCGACCCGCACCTGCTTTCGCTTGAGAATATGAATACTCCGGACGACTACCAACGGTTGCTCGCCCTTAGTCAGGGGACTGCAGCAGGCTCTTGAGCACTCGGAGATTGACGGCATCCATCTCCTCGCCGTCCCGCTGTTCCTTCTTGGTCTCCAAATACATCGGTCGATCAGCGAAGCGCAGATCGTTCACCAGATGCCGGAACGGCTCCAGCCCCAGCTCTCCTTCGCCAATGTGTTCGTGCCGATCCACCCGGCTGCCCAGTCCCTTCTTGCTGTCGTTTAAGTGGAAAGCGCGAATCGTGTCGAGCCCGACAGCGGTGATCAGTTGCTCCATGGTCGACTCGTACTCCTCCGACGTCGCAAGCGGATACCCTGCCGCAAAGATGTGGCAGGTATCAACACACACACCAAACCGCTCCGGTGTGCGACAGTTCTCAATGATCTGCTGCAACTGCTCGAACCGATGCCCCAGATTGGTCCCCTGCCCCGCCGTCGTTTCGAGCCACGTCTGCACCTGAAATCCCGCCGTCCGATGATGCACTTCGTCGAGCGCCTCACTGATGCGCCGCAGCCCTTCCTCCTCACTGCTGTCGACATAGCTGCCGGGATGCATCACCACACCCGCCAACCCGAACCGTTCCGCACGCTCCAACTCGACCACAAACGCCTCCAGCGACTTCCGCCACAACTCCTCCTTCGGACTGGCGAGGTTGATCAGGTAACTGTCATGCGAACAAGGGAGCGACAAACCGGCCTCGGCCACCGCTCCCTGAAACCGCTCGACATCCTCGTCCGTCAACGGTTTACCGGACCACTGATTGTTATTCTTCGTGAAGATCTGCACCGTATCCATCCCCAACTCCGCCGCCGCCTGAGCTGCCTTGAAGTAGCCGCCGGAAATGGAGAGATGGGAACCGAAGAGTGGCATGGCGATGGCATCCGGTGATTGGGAACGATGAGAAATCTGGACCGGATCGCAGTCTAGAATCCACTTACGCAAGATGTAACCGCACGTCGCTCACGGTTAGGTCGTCACGGAGAAAGAAGCTCGATGAACGATTCGATCCTCCAAGCATTCCTCCTCGATCAACGCCGTGCCAAAGCACTACTGGCCGTCGGGATGCGACCTGCCGCCGTTCCTCTCGCCACACTCGGGAACCACTCACCCGATCTTCCTGAACGACGCCAGCAACCGGTCGACTTCCTCCAGCGTATTGTAGTGCAGAAGGCCGATGCGCAACGTGCCTTCGGGCTCCAGTCCAGCTGCCATGGTGAATGGGAGCGCGTAATGGTTGCCGGGCCAGCAGTACAGGCCGCGTGCGGTGAGTTGCTCAGCCAGGTCGCACGGGGTACGGAATGCGTGCGTGACTGAGATTGTGGGGACACGAGACTGATGTGGAGTGTCTTGCGGCAATCCCCAGACCTGGTACTGCGGGAGGTCGGCGAGACCAGCCAACAGTCGGTCGGCCAATTGATGTTCGTGCAGTTGGATTGCGGCGAACGCATTGTCGAGTTTCTCGCGTCGGCTGGTCCCCTCCCCCAGACTCGCCAGGTATTCAATCGCCGCTAGCAGGCCTGCGATCCCTTCGTGGTTCTGCGTTCCGGTCATCCACTTGCCCGGGATGCCACTGGGCGCCGGGCGAAGTTTATCGGGGCGCAGCGATTCCAGCAGCGACCGTCGTCCCCACAGGGCGCCAACGTGCGGGCCGAAGAACTTGTAGGCGGAGCAGACGAGAAAATCGCAGCCGAGTTGTTCCACATCAATCCGACGATGAGGAGCAAAGTGAACGGCATCGACGAAGGTCAGCGCTCCCACCTCGCGCGCGGCCGCTGCCATGTCGCGAACTGGATTCACCGTGCCGACCGCGTTTGAGGCCAACCCCACCGCGACCAGTCGCGTGCGTGGCGAGAGCAAGCCGTGAAACGCATCCAGATCAAGGGTACAGTCGGGTAACTGAATC
>JAGQQB010000320.1 GCA_020426425.1 Planctomycetaceae bacterium
TCTTCCGCGCCCTGCGGGAAACCGCTGTGGAGCCGACCGAAACCAACCTGAACCCACCGCCCCGCCGCACTGATTACGGCTATCTACCAGCGGTGCCGTATCGAATCTCTGCGCGACGTCGATAAGCCAAAGATCAGCACCGGCCCCGTGATTCGACTGGTCGAAGTTGCCCCACGCAGCAGACGGTGGTGGGGTGCCGGGCGCGACGGGGGGTTGGTTGCTACCACCAATCAGGGCCCCAATGCCCTACTGCCTCTCTCCCAGCGCCAGCATCACTACCCCGCCGCCTTGATACGTTGAGGATCGCCGGGGTCGGCTGATGGCTCTGTTTGTTCGGCGATGCTGAAGGCGTCGCGTTCCTGGCCGGTGTAGGCGACGAGGAGTTCGGCGATCAGGCCGAGTGAGAGTCCTTGTGCTCCCAGCAGGAGCGCGGCAACCGAGTAGAGCAACAGTGGTCGTCCGCCAATTGGTGCTGGCGTGACCAGATGGGCGATGTTCATTGCCGCCCACAACACGCCCAGATAGGTCAATCCGAGGATCCCCAGTCCAAAGAACAACAGGCCCAGTCCGCCCAGGATGTGCTGTGGTCGCTGTCCAAACGCCGTCAGGAACTTCACGGTGAGCAAGTCGAGGAAGCCGCGTAGAAATCGACGGACGCCATATTTCGAATAGCCAAACTGCCGCGCCCGGTGATGGACCGGCACTTCCGCGACCCGGTATCCGCGCGCATGGGCGAGCACCGCGATGAAGCGATGCAGTTCTCCGTAGAGTCGAATCTCGTCCCGCACGCTGGTGCGGAACAGTTTGATGCCGCAGTTGTGATCATGCAGCGTCAACCCGGTCAGCGAACTGACCATCCAGTTGAAGACCTTGCTGGGATACACCTTGTGCCAGGGATCGAGCCGCCGCTGTTTCCAGCCGTTCACGACATCAAAGCCCTCATCCATTTTGGCGAGGAACTGAGGGATCTCGGCGGGATCATCTTGCAGGTCGGCATCCATCATCATGATGCACTCGCCGCGCGCCTGTCGCATGCCCGCCGTGAGCGCGGCGGCTTTGCCGAAGTTGCGACGGAAGCGAATGCCGGAGACGTTTGGATCGTCGGCAGCGAGGTCGGCGATCACCTCCCAGGAGCCATCGCGGGAACCATCATCGATGAAGATGATCTCAACGTCGATCTGTTCCTGTTCTGACACGACACCAATTTGCCTCCGCAACTCCCGCAGGCTTTCGACTTCGTTGTAGACGGGGACAATGATGGACAGCATGGGAGGCTCCAATGCTTGAAAAGGAACAGGGACGCGCGACTCAGACTGGATTCGCAGTGGCAATCCTTCCTCGGAGTTCTGCCGCCACAGTGTCGAGGATTTCGGGGGAAGAATGCCACCCCGGCGGCCGAAGACATCATCTCGTCAGCGGCGGACCCACATCTCACACTGGTGCTGCTACTCCACCGGCGGTGGAACCAGCGTTGCCGTTCCGGTCATCGGCGAGAGGGCCGGTCGCTCGCTGCTCACCGGGTCCAACAGTTGCAAACTGGCTCGCGGTCGCTGAGGTGGCGTGAGATATTCCGGTGCCTCAGGCAGGGGCAACTCCAGCGGAGATGGCAACTCATCATCCTGAGGGGCCACGGGCGGATCAGCGGGTGGTTCGTAGGGGACTGGCTCCATTGGTTGCAGCATCACGTTCCCGGTCAATGCTTCCGGTTGCTGGCACAAATGCGGATTCTCCCACGCATGCAACCGATGATAGGCCTGCTGTGCGGCATGCCAGTAAGCATCTTCACACCAGCCCCCTTCGTGCAGCAGGATGTTGTTCTCGGCCAGAGAGCGTCCACTACGGAAGTTCAAATCGTTGATGGCGACGTTGTACTGCACCAGCGAACTGAGAAACGCGAGCTGCGCCTGCGTCACTGCTTCCTGTGCCCGGAGCACATTGTCGATGGGGTACCGCTGCGAGTCGTTCTGATACTGGGCCTTGGCGAGTTGCAGCCGTTCCCGCGCAGTCTCCATGCGGTTCATCGCATTCTCACTGGCCAGGTAATTTCGATCCAGATCGCGGAAGGCGGCGGCGACTTCGTGACTGATGTCGATCTCCTGTGCCCCCAGCAATGTGCGGGCCTTGGCCAACTGTAACTCGACCGCACGCAACTGCGACAACGCGAACCGTCGCCCCAGTGGTGTCGAGAACTCGAAACCCAGATTCCAACCGGTCTGATTGCCACGAGCCAGAGTCCCGTATGCACTGCCGAGGTCGTTGTTTGGTGAGCGACCATCAGCCGATGGCCCAAGCAGATCGTCACCAAACCCACCGACCTGATAAGCCGACACGAAGTCGAGTCGCGGCATCGTCAGGTTCTCGGCCGCCTTGAGTTGCTGTTCCAGGCTCTTGATGTTCCACTTCTGCCGCCGCACTTCCGGACGACGTACCAGCGCGTCGGACAGGCACGCCGTCCAACTCGGTTCCAGCTTGGCGGAAACTGGATCATCAACCGGGCGGATAATACGTCCGTCGTTCACGGGCAGATTCAGTAAGAGTCGCAGCTGCGCTTCCACCGAGTAGATGTTGTCTCGCGCCTGAGCGACACGACCTTCGAGATCGATTTCCGCTTCGCGAATCGCCGCTTCCTGTGGTCCCCCAGTGCCGGTCTGCGCACGACGCAGCGCATCGACCAGTCGCCACATATCGAGCACTTCTTCGTGTGATTCCGACTGGACATCGAACGACCGATACGCCAGATGCAATTGCCAGTACAGCGATTCCACATCGTGTACCAATTGATGTACTGCATGCTCGAATTGCGCCAGCGCGATGTCTTCGTTGATGCGGGCGATGATCACCCCCTGCTGAACTCCGGTGACCCCCTGGATGTTCGTCGAGATCGGCCCCGCGATCCGCGTGTATTCGGCACCAGCTCCAGCCCACAACGGCTGCCGGAATTCCGCCCGCACATTCCCTTCATACACCGAAGGGAACAACGCAGCGGGCACATTCGAGCCGGTGTAATTCCACGCATGTGAGACCGCGACTTGACCGCCGGTCCCCAATCGTTTTTGGAGGACAGAGTTGAACGATCCTGTTTCGTTCACGAGCGTCGACCCCGGTGGCAAACCTCCCGAGGTGAATGCGTTGTTCTGAATCGCCTCGCTGCGCCCCCAGACCATCTGCGTGACGAATTGCGTATCGAAGTCAGAGAGCGCCGCTTCCACTCCGCGCTGACCGAACAGCGAACCGGTCTGCTGAATCGCAGGATCGTAGGTCGTCGTTGCGAACGACGGGTTATTCAAGATCGGGTTGCCAGGACTGAGGAACTGCCCGGCGCTACGGATGACTTTGCTGTTCGACAGGGCGATTTGTATTGCCTCGCCCAGCGTCAGATCCCAGATCTCTTCCCGCTCGTTTCGCCCCAGGCGGCGCGGCTCATTCGCCAGGGCCATGTTGGGCACCGCAGGGCAGTCGAGATCGGGGTGCTCAATCCGGGTCGACTCGTAAATACACTCTGTCATCCGGTCCCCTTCCAGCAGGTACGAATGACGTTCGTCCTGATGGCGGCAGGACCAGAGCAGACACAACACCAGACACACCACGGTTGCCCGTCGTGAGCGGTGCGCATTCTGTGCTGGAGAGCGGAATGCCATGGAGGGGGAAAGTGATGGTGTCAGCCCGAACCGTTCTGCCATACCGGGAGCAGAACGTCGTCCACTACGGACGAAGTCCACTCTTGTTATCGGCCACGCCCCCCCCCGTTTATGCAGCCGATACCACCAGACAACTCGAATCAATCCGAAATGTCTGCGGAATCCGCAGAGTCAACCCAGATTTCGGCTCGGATGGCAGCCTGAATCAGCGTCACCCCACTGACCGAAGTGGCTGAGCTCAGCATGATTGACTCACCTGGCCTTGCATGATGTACCCGCTAAGGGACTTGGCACGATTCGGAGAATCGTGCCACACTGGCGGAGCCCGCATCTGAACATCGCTATTCACCGCGACAGATGTCCGACGGCCCATCGATCTGGGGCCACCACAAATACAAGCAGCCTCCCGAATCACATGGATTCGGGAGGCTGTCGTCATTCGGTGTGGCTGATCGATGTTGCCATCGGGCCAACACTCAGAATCCCTTGTGGACCAAGTTTAGTCCCAGTTGTGTGGATTCAAGAACCACCACCACTTGTCGGTGCGGGAGTTGAACTTCAGGTTCCAGTAGCCATCGTCCCATTCCAGACTGGCTTCACGCCATTCCATCGGCACCTGTGGGTAAGGATAGTACGGGCCAATGTATGGCCAGGCCGAGGCATCGTACTGGGAGGGGTAGCTCACGCGAGCGTAGTTGTCGTACTGGGCGTAGCTGGGCCAGGCATACTGTGGCAGGTTCGGCTGGTTGTACACATGGTGGCCCA
>JAGQQB010000321.1 GCA_020426425.1 Planctomycetaceae bacterium
GCTCCTGATACCGGGCATCTGGCAGATAGATCACCTTGGTGACGAAGTTGTTCGTCTCGACCTGATCGAGGTCTTCGTCGGTGATGCGAATCGGGAGTGTGTTGTGTTCGAGGTACGCTGCCGTCTGTGCCTGCACAGGATAGACATGCAGCGAAGGATACAGCGTCAACCCTTCACGACCGGGAATGCCAGCCAGCTTGAGGCGATAGGTGGCACCCTGTGAGAAGTTGTAGCGGGCTGGTGCGATCAACTGGGCATCGGCGAAGGCTTCGCCAATCTGCCAGCCAATCTGCATTCCTTCGGGACCGAGGAACCGCACCTGTGTGTTTCGCGATTGTGGATGCATGGGTGGTGCCATCGGCATCCCCATTCCTGGAGGTGGGTACCCTGGAGGGCACTGTGGTCCGGGCATGCCCATCATGGCGCCGTTGGCGGACGCATGCATCACACCGGGACCAGGGCCACCGACCATTGGCCCGGGATGGGCCAGCATTTCGGCCGGCGGAGCATGGTATTCGCCGTGATGATTCACGAGTTGCTGACCATCGTGTGCGCAGCCGACGCACACAATCAGCAGAGTGCCTAATGCCAAGAAGTAGATTCTCATCACGCTGACCTCAAATTCGGTTCCGGTGGAAAGGTGACAGGTTGCGGTTCTCCCGCCCGCCGGGTGCCAGCTACAATGCTGGCCTGCCAGGTGGAGCCGTTCCCCAGTTCGGGGCCCTCAAGGCCTCCAGCGGGGTGAAACCACGACCGTTTTCCTGGTGCCGCTTCGTTCAGTTTCTCCCTGTCAACGCAGGGGGAGCCTCCAAACGGAGTAGCACTCACATCTCTTTTCGGACCCCGACGATCCAATTCTTTGGCAAATCCCGTATTTTCGGATCAACATGAAGAAACTCCCCATCTTGACAATCTGGCTACTGGCGGTGGTTGTCCTTGGTGCGTGGCATCGGGCGCAAGCATGGCCCCAGAATGCCGACGCTACCGATACGCCCGCTGAGACTTCCGCTGTCGCTGCGGAACCGCCCGCCGCACCTGAGTCTGCTGAGCAGGCAACCGAGATCCTGCGACAAGTGCGGGAGACTCTGTTCGGGCATGAATCCATCAAGGCTCAACTGACGCAGACAGTCTCCTTGGGGGATTATCGTTTTCGCTCGAACGGTGAGTTCGTTTCTGCGTCGGGATTCCGATTCAAATTGGAATACCAGCTTGAGCTGGCTCACCTTCGCGGCACGTTTCTGGAAGTCTGCGATGGGCAGATGTTGCATACACAGCGGACCCTGCAGGAGTTGCCCGCAGAGCCAGGGGGGCGCCCCGGCGAGCCAGAAACCGAGGTCTCACGGCGGGATGTTCAGCGTATTCTCAAAGAAACGCGGCAACACTTGGATCAGCCAGTCGCGCTGCAGGCGGCGGAACTTGGACTGGGTGGTCTGCCTGCGGTTGTCGCTTCCCTGGAACGGTGCATGATCTTTGACACCGTCAGGGAGGAGCAGCTCGGCGGGCAACCGGTGCTCACACTGGAGGGGAAGTGGAATCCTCAGCGGCGCAGTGAGCTCCTCGCTGGTTTGGGGCCAATGGCCAATGGGATTGGCGGATTCATGCCCGATCTCGTTCGTCTCGCGATCGACGGACAGACTCGTTTTCCTTTACGAATCCAGTACTTAAAGCAAATCGATCCAGACAAGTCGAGCTATCAGCCAATGCTTACGCTGGCGTTTTCGAATATCCGGTTCGATGAACCCGTTGGCTTCGAAACCTTCACCTATCTGCCACCTCAGGGGCTCGAAGAACAGGATGAGACAGCCCGATTCATTCAAATGATTCAGGCTGCAGCAGCCGCTCCTGCCGGTGCCGGGGAATCGACGGGCGGACCAGTGTCGCCGGCAAACTGAAAGCAACGCCTTGTTTATCAACGGGTTGCGGCCGGCATACGGCAAAAAACGGGCGTTGACACCTCACCTCGTCCCCCTATAATCCCGCGACGTTCCCGGGCCAGCCTGGGGGACATTCGCAGACATTCCGTGAAGTGAGGGATAGCATGGCCGGTTCTCTGGTCGACTTTAACGACGACAACTTTCAATCCGAAGTGTTGGACAGCGGCGAACCAGTGTTGGTCGACTTCTGGGCTCCTTGGTGCGGTCCTTGCAAGATGCTGACCCCCACCATCGAAGCTCTGGCCGGCGACTACGCGGGCAAGGTGAAAGTGGGCAAACTGAACACCGATGTCAGCCAGCAGATCGCGGTTAAGTACCAGATCCAGAGCATCCCGACGATGATCGTCTTCAAAGGGGGCCAGCCGGTCGACCGAATGATGGGGCTGCAGTCCAAGGAACGGATCGCGGAGATGCTGGATCGCCACGCCGGCTGATCCAGCCCCGCACCAAGTGCAGTCACCCTGGCCTGAGCAACGCGGACTTCCCAATTGCTCGGCCAGGGACCAAGGCGACAAGGGAAAGGATGCCCGATGTCGGAACGCGAGCAACTCACAGCGACACCACCTCTCCGCGCTGAGGAGAAGTTGGCGCATGCGAACCGCATTCTGGAGCATCTCCGCGCGCAGTTGGCAGAACTCGATCGTCGCGAGCAGCACGTCAACGCACAGCTCGCCACATTACTGCATGAACAACAGGCACAGCGCGAACAAATGCGGTCGCGTCAGGCCGAATTGCGACAAGTGCAGTCAATTTTCGATGCCCGCGAACTGGCGATCGCCAAGCGGGAAGATGACCTCAGTCGTCGCGAGCGACAGCAGCAGAGCGAAACGGAAGCGTTGACGGCGTCGCTTGCCACTCAGCAGCGCGAACTGGATCAGCGAGAGGCAGAAGTTGCGCTGCGGGAACAAGAACTTCAGCAGTCGCGGGCCGAACTCGCGGAAGCCCGTGATCGACTGAAGTCCGATCTCTCCCAGGAATTGTCGGAAGAGCGTGAAGCGCTTGCCGTCGCCCGGGAACAACTTGAGGCGGAGCAGCGCGAGCAGCGGCGGCTCTCTCAGGAATGGACCACTCAACGGACCGAGCAGCGCGCAGAACATCTGCGCGACTTGGACGTGCTGCGCAAGGAGAAGTTGAGCGCCCTCGATCAACGAGAACAGGAGCTGGAACGCCGCGAGATCAATGCTGAGAAACGCGCCAGGTTTCACGAGGCGCATCTCAATCGTGTTCGCGGTGAGTTGCAGTCGCAGCAGGTCGAGCTTGAGAAATCGCGTCAGCAGCAGCGGGTCTGGAAGGAAGAGGTCGAGCAGTCCATTCGTCTGCGTCTGCAGCACATGCGGCGGTTCCGCGATTTGATGACGCAGCGTGAAGATTCCCTGGCCGAGGAACAACGACTGTTCGATCAGCAGCGGCGGAAGGTGGAATTGCAACTCTCAAGTGAACGACAGCAACTCGAAGGCGAACGCGGTCGCTGGGAACAAGAACGGGACGCAACGCGGCAACATTTTGCCGAGCAACAGACACGGCTCGAACTACTCAGCGGCTCATTGGAGACCCGGCGACAGAGTCTGGAGTCACTCCGTGCGGAACTGGAGTCGTCGTTGCATGAGGCGGTCGATCTGCGCGTAGCCGTCGACGATGCCTGGTCCACATACGCCCACGACGCCGATTCCCATGCGGCGGAGCAACAGCTTTACAGGGCGCGACAACAGTTTACCGATCACTTCCGCCAGATGCGGGAGTCGTTTGCCACGCAGCGGAAGGAACTCGGCTCAGCACTGCAGGACCTGCAGCGACAACAGATCAGCCTTGCCGATGAAGGGGCCGCGCTGGTCGACTGGTTCTCGCAACGCGAAGCAGATGTCGCCGTGCGCGAGCAACAAGTACGGGACGACTACGAACGTCTGCTGACCGAGCGAACCCACATCTACGCCGACCGCGAACGCTGGCAGCAAGACCGCCTCACCGCCGAACACGTGATTCGCGGCCTGGTGCAGCAACTCGAACAGTCACTCGCCGAGATCGCCCAACTGCAGGCGACGACAGATGCGGGGGAGGCGGCGCCGCTGGCGAAAGCGGCGTGACTGGGAATCTCGAAATTCGAAGCACGAAATCCGAAACAAATCAGAAATCGGAAGGTCCGAAACCGGGCGAATGAAAACGCAGCGTGTCAGTCCCCAGTGGCAAGTTTCGGTCCTTGGAATCTCGAATTTGTTTCGGATTTCGAATTTCGTGCTTCGAATTTCCCCCCCTTACTCCTTCCCTTCCCGCTTTGCCACATAGCTCCTTGTCACCGGCGGGCCGATCAGCTCCGTCAGCTCTTCCTTGGAGAGAATTTCTTTCTCCATCAAGCCGTTCGTGATGCTTTCCAACTTGTCCCGGTGCGTGGTGAGGACATCGGTTGCATGTTGCTCGGCTTCACGCAGGATGCGCTGCACCTCCTGGTCGATCAGGTACGCGGTCTG
>JAGQQB010000322.1 GCA_020426425.1 Planctomycetaceae bacterium
ACTGCGGTGAATTGAGCTTGCACGACCTTAGAAGACGCGGCTTGTATTCCAACCGGCCTGTTGCACCGCCGATGGGGCGGGAAGCGAGGGACCGCTCAAGGTATGCGTCGTCGTCGGGGGCGGCGTGAGCAGATTGGGGGATGCCGACACACTTGGTGGCGTTAACAGATGTGGGGCCGACGTGGTGTGCTGTGGCAACGGCGGAGCCAGATACTGTGACGGCTCGATCGGTGGTCCCGCTGGCGTTGGTGTGGCGCCAGGTGTGGAATAGGTGGGGGCGGACATCATCGGCGCACTGCAGCCGGGCGCGATTGCCATCGGTTGTCCGTACGTCGGAGCACCACAGCCACTCGACATCATGGGAGCACCGCAACTGGTCGACATCATTGGGCCAAAGCTCGTGGTGCAGCCACCATCAAGAATCATGCCGCCGCAAGGATCACAACCGGTCGTGCAGCAGGTCTCGGTGCAGGAGTCTCCACACGCCGCATCGCAGGCCGCCGTCCCACTGATTCCCAGGCAGGCAGAGAGGTGCGGATACTTTCGACGCAGTCGATTCAAGTCGCGGTAGAAGCGTCGCATCCGACGGTATTCCGCAGGGCTGGGCAGGGGATTCGCGACCCCGGAACAGTCGACGCAGCCAGCGTAGCCACCTCCCATCCCGTCGCATGTGGCGCCGTACCCCCCCCAAGGACCGTAGCCGCCGGAGTAGTACTCGAAAGGCGTCATGTAATCCACAACGCAGCCGCTACTTGTCGCGGCCAGCAACAGGAGAGCAGTCAGGGTTAGGTGTCGCATAACTCGTCAGCATTCCAGGGGGCAAATTGATGGAGGACGGTGCAAATGTCCTCGGACTTGACGCAGATTGGCGTTGTCCATCTCTCATTTTCGGCTGGTAATCCTGGTAAACTTTAACGGTTCTTCCGGTTACGCAGGTTTTTCTGGCTCGGCGAGGGTGATCGGCCGAGACACGCTGAGGAAATTGCCGCAAGTCGTGTTATAGAAGGTTCGTACGCGGAGGTGATGTGGCGGTTCACACGATCAACTCGCCCCCATCAACCGACCAGATGAGCCGCTCGTCACGCAAAACCCTCATGATCGTTACAACCAGCCGACGATATACGAACTGGCGAACGAAGCGAACGTGTCCCGCTTCGCATTCCGACAACATTGAAGTTCAGGGGGAGCACCATGCTGGTGCGAATCAACATCTTGGTGGTCTGCCTGCTCGTGACTGTCCTGCAGTCAACCGGACATGCGGGATGGCCGTTCTTCTCTGAAGATGGCCTTCGTCGGGGAACTCCGGAGTACTACGAAGCGCATGCCAATGATCCCGTGGGGGCGCGTCAGCGATACGCCTACGGTTTGGCCTGGCCGCCACAGGCGCGACCTTGCGGTCCGAAGCAAAGCTGCGTTCACAAGTATTACGCGTCGCACTACTGGCCGTATCCTTATCACTGCCAGGACCGGGCGACGGTTCGTTCAGTGATGGACACCCAGGTCAACAACGGCTGGATTGAAGCGACCACACTGCATTGGTACCACTTCGATCCCATCACACAGGATCTGAATTCGTCGGGCAAGCAGCACCTGCGCTGGGTCCTGTCGCATGCCCCGGTCCAACATCGCCAGACCTACGTCGCCTCGGGAACTTCGTCTGAGGAGAATGCACAACGGATGGCCGCCGTCGAACGTGAAGCCGTACTGCTGGTCGGTGCGGAACAGATGCCGAGTGTTCTCCTGCGAGTCGCCGATCCCAGTGGACGTCCCGCTTTGGAAGTCCAGAACATTCTGCTGCAGGCGGAGTCTGGACGTAACGCCCCGATCATTCCATTCGTCGCGACGGGAAGCGGCGGTGGCAGCGGCGGTGGCGGAACTCAGTAGGTTCTCGGCAGCGATTCACTCGCGCATTCCACCACGAAACCGGACCCAGCGCGAGCGTGCGACAGCCGCTCGCGTTCTCATGTTTGCGGAAACCAAGTGTGCCGGCAAATCGAGTTCCGAACTTGAATGTGACCTTGAGTGTTGAACGCACTCGACTTCACACGCATCGGTCTTTGGTTCCCGCCTCCAGCAGGCAACTGACATGGACCCGTCGCCTCTCAGTAACGACACACCGGAGCCAACCGGTTCGGCCCACTCCGATCCGTTGTTTGGAGAACTGGGAGATGCCGTGCCTGTTCCCGACGACCTGTACGCGCGGATTGTGCAGCAGGTGACGGAGCTGTCCCAGTCCATGGACACGCTCCGGGCAGATTCCGTCCGACTCGATCCAGTCTCGGCGCCATTCGCAAACTGGGACCGGGACCTCGGTCAGGTCGAGCCACCTGCCCCGCCGGAGTCGGTCGATGAGGTTGGCCTGTCGACTGGACAGATCAGTCGGTTGATTCTGAAACTGGTCTATCTGAATGGTTCATCCACGGGATTCGAGCTTTCTCGTGAGCTCCGACTTCCATTCTCGGCGATTGAGGAATCACTGCACTTTCTGAAGGCGGAAGGACAACTCGAAGTTAGCGCCGGCGATCGCGTCGGCCCGGTATCGTGGCGCTATCTGCTGACTCAGCAAGGTCGTTTGCGAGCGAGAGAAGCGTTCGAGGAATGCCGTTACGTCGGCCCGGCACCAGTTGCGTTGTCCGACTATCTACTGCAGTGCCGCCGACAAACGATCTCCCGGATTGAGTGTCATGTCGGCGATTTGCGTGAGGCATTCGGCGATCTGGTGATCGGTCCGAAACTCTTGAATGAACTCGGCCCGGCGGTTTGCAGTGGTCAGGCCCTCTTCCTGTATGGTCCCCCCGGGACCGGGAAAAGTGTGATCGCGCGCGGGCTGGGGGCGTTCTTGAATCAACGGGCGGGAGAGATCTACGTTCCTTATGCACTCGCAGTGGATAGCCAGATCATTACCGTGTTTGACCCCACGGTGCACATCCCAGTCGATCAGGGAGAACTACCGTGGACCACAAACGAATCTGAAGACCTGCTCGGCACACCAAGCTTTGACCGCCGCTGGCGCAAGGTGCGGCGGCCAGTCGTCGCCTGTGGAGGCGAACTGACGCTCGATGTTCTCGACCTGCGATACCATCCCGTCAGTCGATTCTACACCGCTCCGTTGCATGTGAAGGCGAACGGGGGCTTGTTTCTACTGGACGACTTCGGCCGACAGTTGGTCAAGCCGCGTGAATTACTCAACCGGTGGATTCTGCCGCTGGAGGAACGTGTTGATTACTTGACACTTGTCACGGGGAAAGTCTTTGCCGTTCCGTTTGAGTCGCTCGTTGTCTTCTCCACCAATCTGGAGCCAGAATCGCTGGTCGATGATGCGTTTCTGCGCCGCATTCGGCATAAGATCCGGTTGGAGCGTCCCAGTACCGATGAGTATCTCGAGATCTTCCGACGCTGCTGTGAACAGCGGAATCTCAAGTTCGACTCCAAGCTCGTCGAACGGCTCCTTGTTGAGCAGTACAACCCGCAAACTTTACCCAAAGCCAGCGATCCCCGCGATTTGTTGGATACATTGATCGCGATTTGCCGATTCAAAGGAAACGAGCCCGTCCTGACTGAAGAGGGGCTTGTCGAGGCTTTTGAGAAGTGTCTATGTCGTGTGGGAGCCGGTACCTGCACCTGACGACATGACCAATGTTGCGGAGTCGCATGGATGCACCAGAAGTTGTCTCTCATCGCTGTCGCACTCCTGTTTATGATGGGAGCGAGTGGCTGTCTGCAAACTGGGCGTCCGCATGCCCTGTCCCTGAAGAGACTCACCGAGTCAAATGTCCAGCAGGCAGGCTTTGAAGAAGAGATCCCCGACGCACCGCCCGACCCCAAAGACCCCAACCGACTGAAAATGGCGTATGCCAGGTGGATGGAGGAAATGGGGAATACCAAGGAAGCCCGCAACCAGTATGCGGCGGTGACCCAGGAAGAACCTCAGAATGTCGACGCCATGCTGGGTGTGGCGCGGATCGATCTCCTCACAGGCAATTTGGACGCCGCTGAACAAGGCTTTCTGAAGGCGGTACGCGTCACCCCGGAGGCACCACAACCTCGCTATGAACTGGGCCAGTTCTATGCGAGTCAGAAACGCTGGACCGCCGCTGTCGACGAGCTGACCAAAGCCACCGTAAGTGATCCGACCAATACCGACTACCGCTTTAAGCTGGCGGTCGCGTTAACGCACTCCGGCAATGTGGACGAGGCGCTCACGCACTTTGGTCGCGTCGTCAGCGATGCGGAAGCCCACTACAACGTCGCCATGATCTTGAAAGAACAGCGACAGTTGCCCGAAGCGGAAAAGCATCTCCAACTGGCGCTGACCAAACAGCCCGACTTGAAAGCGGCCACGCGGCAACTGGAAGCCCTGCGCGGATACCGAGGTTCCAACAC
>JAGQQB010000323.1 GCA_020426425.1 Planctomycetaceae bacterium
CGACCGCTGGACGCAGGACGACTACTACAGCTTTGCCGCGTTCTTCTCCCAGATTGGCCGCAAGAACGGTGAAGACACACGCGAAAATGTGATCTTCAATCGCGGTGGTGGCGAGGTGAAGCACCCAGTCACGAACCAGGATGCAAAGCCTGTGTTCCTGGGGGGCGGTGCTCCCGAAATCAAATCGGGGCAGGATCGCCGAGAGCTCGTGGCCAACTGGCTGGCTTCACCGGAGAATCCATTCTTCGCGCAGAATTTCGCGAATCGTATTTGGGATCACTTCTTCGGCATGGGGATCATCGATCCGGTCGACGATGTCCGGGTGTCGAACCCTCCGTCGAATCCTGAGCTACTGCAAACGCTGGCCCAGAAGTACACCGAGTACGGTTACGACTTCCGCAAACTTGTTCGCGACATTTGCATCTCGAACACCTATCAGCGGACGACGCGCCGCAATGAGTCGAACCTGACCGACGAAAAGAACTTCGCCCATCAGAACATCCGCCGCATCAAGGCGGAGTCGATGCTGGACGTAATTAGTCAGGTGACGAACACCAAGGACGACTTCGACAAGTTGCCAGTTGGCGCCCGAGCGACGCAGATCGCCGATGGCCGGATCAGCACCTACTTTCTGACCACCTTTGGTCGTGCGACTCGCGAGACTGCGTGTTCGTGCGAAGTGAAAATGGAGCCAACCCTCTCCCAGGCACTGCATCTGCTCAACGGAGATACCGTCAACAATAAGATGGCCCAGGGGCAGGTGATTCCGACGTTGCTCAAGGAAGGGAAGACGCCAGATCAGGTAGTCGAGGAGTTGTACATTCGCTGCCTGTCGCGGAAGCCAACGCCCGAAGAACTAGCGGCGCTCGCTCCCTTGTATGCGGAAGGAACTGATGTAAATCAGGGACTGCTCGACGTCTATTGGGCCCTGATGAACAGCCGTGAGTTCCTGTTCAACCACTAATCATCGTTCGACCGGTGTTGGCGTGTGGCTCCATCACGCGCCAACCGACACGAATTTGAGATTCTGCTTTCGATTGAGGTGACGCCATGCGTCCGATGCTTTCGCTCGTCCTTGTTCTCCTGCTGACCGCTCCACTGCTGGCTGACGACGCCAAGCCTGAAGGGAAGATGGAGAAGGTCACATACGCCGACCATGTGCTGCCAATCATGCGTCAGCGGTGCGGATCGTGCCACAACGCGAACGACAAGAAGGGGGGACTCGTTGTCGATCAGTACGCTGCCCTGATGGAAGGTGGCGCATCGGGTTCCTCAATCGAACCAGGCGATCCAGGCGTGAGCTATCTGTGGTTGCTGATCAATCACGAAGACGAACCGAAGATGCCGCCCAACGCCGATAAGATGGCCGAAGCGGAATTGGCCGTGATCAAGAAATGGATCGAACTCGGCGCCCTGGAGAATGCTGGCAGTACCGCCAAGATCAAGAAAGGTCCGTCGCTGGCGAAGATTGAAGTTTCCGGTGAACGTCCGGCGGAAGTCGCGATGCCCGCGAAGTTCCTGGGCGACCCGGTCATTCGCACCGACGCTCGCAACTCGGTTACGGCGCTGGCCACCAGTCCGTGGGCTCCGCTGGCAGCGATCTCCGGCTATCAGCAGGTGGCGCTCTACAACACGCAGACGCTCGATCTAATGGGCGTCCTGCCGTACCCGGAAGGGCAACCGCACATCATCAAGTTCAGCCGCACCGGTGACCTGCTGCTCGTCGGCGGCGGCCAGGGGGGTGCGTCGGGCAAGGTCGTTGTGTACGACGTCAAGACCGGCGAGCGCCGCATCGAAGTTGGCGCTGAATACGACACAGTGCTTGCAGCCGACATCAGCCCCGACCAGTCGTTGATCGCGCTCGGAGGCCCCAAGAAGATGCTGCGTGTATACGCGACCGCGACGGGTGAACTCGTCTATGAAAACAAAAAGCACACGGACTGGATTACCGCAATTGAGTTCAGCCCCGATGGCGTCCTGCTCGCCAGTGGGGATCGCGCCAACGGCTTGATTGTTTGGGAAGCCTACACCGGTCGCCTGTTCTACGATCTCATCGCCCACAAGGCGGCGGTCAACGACATCAGTTGGCGTCCCGATAGCAACGTTGTCGCCTCGGCCAGTGCTGATAGCGAAATCATGCTCTGGGACATGCAGACCGGCAACCGCATCAAAAACTTTGGCGCCCATGGTGGCGGGGCTGAGGCGATGGATTACACCCGCGAAGGGCAACTCGTCTCGACTGGTCGCGACAAACTGGCGAGACTGTGGAACGGGGACGGGGCCAAGGTGCGCGACTTTGGCGGACTGACCGAAATGGGCATGGAAGTCGCCTACGATGCCGAAACCAAGCGGTTGCTCGCGGGTGACTGGGCTGGGATTGTGCATGTCTGGAACGCCGAAGATGGGACGTTGATTGGGCAGATCGACACCAATCCTCCGACTCTGGCGATGGTGATCGATCAGGCACAACAGTCGCTCGCCCAGGTGACGTCCGATGCTCAGCAGAAGGCCCAGGCACTGGCAGCGCTCCAGCAGCAGAAGGCCGCCCGTGAAAAGGCCGCTCAAGATGCTCAAACTCAGGCCACGCAGGCCGCTCAACAGGCACAGGTCATGACCGCAGCCAAGGGCGAGGCAGAGAAGAAGGTTCAGCAGCAACAGGCCGCGCTCAAGGCAGCCGTCGATGCACTTGCCAAGACGGACGCGGCCTACAAGCAGGCCGAGACTCTCGCCACGCAGGCCAAGCAGGGTCTCGACGCCGGACAGAAGGCGCTGGCTAATGCACTGGCAGCCGCTAAGGCTGCAGAACCGCCGGTCCAGGAATCGCAGAATGCGGTCAATGCCGCCAAGGCTGCTTTCGAAGCCGCGCAGAAGACTGTGACCGATGCCGGTGATCAAGCCACCGACGAGCAGAAGCAAGCAGTCGCCACCAGCGAAGCGGCCCTGAAGGATGCCGATGCCAAACTGGCCGCTGCAACCCAGGCCAAGCAAACTGCCGACAAGGCGGCCCAGGATCGACAGAACGAAGTCAACGTCCTGAACGAGAAACATACTCAGGCGCAGGCAGCGCTGACTCAAGCCAAAGGCGAGCACGACAAAACAGCTCAGCAACGTGACGTGGCCCAGAAGGAAGTTGATGCCGCCACCGCCGCATTGAATGCCGCCATCGCAGCAGAGAAGAAGGCTGCCGAAGCAGCGGTTGCCGCCAAAGCCGCTGCTGACAAAGCGATCGAAGCCGCCAAGGTGACGGAAGAACAAGCCAAGGCGATGCAAGCCGCTGAAGCCGCTTCCGCTGCTGCTCAGCAGTCGGTCCAGTCCGCCCAGCAACGGGTCGAGCGGCTTAAGACTGCTGCGGGTTGAGAGCGAGTTTGAACTCGGTTGGCTGATAGTCGTTGATCGCTCTGCGATCAAACGCCCGAACGTGGTGCGAGCCTGGACCTACTCGGTTGGATTTGCCCGGGACGATTTCTCGAATCGGCTTTGGCCTCGTGCATACTCGGTGACTAACATCTGTCGGGAGTTGTTGCGCACATGGTGCCGCCGCAACGCGATGATCCGTTTTCACGATCAGCCAGATGCTCGGACCGATGCAAGACCGACCAACTACACTGGGCGACCTGCGCGCCTCGGGATATCGACCAGAACAGGTGAAGGCGGAGATTCGCCGCAATGTGATCGCGCGTCTGAAATTGGGTGAGCCATTGTTTCCGGGCGTCGTGGGGTACGAGGAAACGGTCCTGCCACAGATCATCAACGGTCTGCTCTCGCGGCACGATCTGCTGTTCCTGGGATTGCGAGGACAGGGCAAGACCCGGATGCTGCGTATGCTCACGCAGTTTCTCGACGAGGCGATCCCCATCGTCGCCGGTTCGGAGATTCATGATGATCCACTCGCTCCCCTTTCGGTCTACGCACGGGAACGGATCGCCTCGCTGGGGGATGCAACCCCGATCGACTGGATCGGCCGCGACGAACGCTATCACGAAAAGCTCGCCACGCCCGACGTCACCATCGCCGACTTGATTGGTGAGATTGACCTCATCAAGCATGCTCAGGGGCGGCATCTGGGGAGCGAGGAGATCATGCACTTCGGTCTGATTCCGCGCAGTCATCGCGGCATCTTCTGCATGAACGAACTCCCGGATCTGTCGCCGAAAATTCAGGTCGGGCTGTTCAATGTGCTCGAAGAGCGGGACATTCAGATTCGCGGCTTCACCGTCCGGCTGCCACTCGATCTATGCATGGTCTTCTCCGCGAACCCTGAGGACTACACGAATCGTGGCCGCATCGTCACACCGCTGAAGGACCGCATCGGAACTGTCGTGCGGACGCACTATCCGGTCAGCAGGGAACTCGGCGTGCAGATCCTCAAGGAACAGGCG
>JAGQQB010000324.1 GCA_020426425.1 Planctomycetaceae bacterium
TGACGTCCAGCGCACTGACGATTCGTTGGCGCGATCATCCGATCGATCGATTCCCCAGCGTAGTTGAAACGCTGTTCCGCAGCAGGCGACGACCCGCGACCCTTCTAACAGAGGACAACCACCAGTCCGCCCCGTCACTCTTCCTCGTCGTCGAATTCGTTATCGTCGTCCAAGTCATCGTCATCCTCGTCGAGTTCGTCGTCGAGCATGTCGCTGACCACGTTCTCGTCCTCCATTGACTGCGGCACCTGTTGTCTGGCGAGTTCCTCAGACATTGGCAGTTCATCGAGCGATTGCAGGCCGAACGCCTCGAGGAATTGTTTTGTGGTGCCGTAGAGGAATGGCCGGCCCAGCGAATCATCTTCGCCGGTCACGCGAACGTAGCCCCGATCCATTAGCTGCTTGATCATTTCCGCCGACTGTACCCCACGCACCGCTTCGACATCTGCTCTGGTGATTGGCTGCCGATAGGCAATGATCGCCAGCGTCTCGCTCGCCGCCGGTGTGAGCTTCTGCCGCTCCTGCCGATGATGAATTCGGTCCAGCCAACCAACGAACTCTGGCCGCGTGAGCATCTGGTAGCCGGTCGCCACCTGTTCAATACGGAACACCGTCCCTTGCGTGTCGTACGCCCGGTTGAGTTGTTGAATCAACTCAATGCACTCTGCCGCATCGGCCAGCAACGCATGCTGAGCAATTTTCCGAAGGCTCAGTGCCCCATTCGCGACAAATAATGCCGCTTCCACTCGGGCCATTTTCGGCGACCGCACCGCCGAAGATTCCGCCACCATCTCACTCGTCGCTTCTGCACCACGCACCAGAAACTGCCGCCGCCACTCGGAGTGCCAGCGGTGAACGTGAGGACGCAAAACGGGGAATTGAGGTTTCATCGGCAGTGGATCAGAGAGAGTCATTCGCCCCGTCCGCGTCACGTCCAGGTACGGTCGACGGGACTTGGCACTGTAATTCTTCAGCAGAGAACCCCCAAGACCAGTTACTCGGTCTACGGACTGTGGCGATCTTCAGACCAGCATCTGACCGATACACCCGATGTTCCGTTTGCTTCACGCTGACCTTGTCACAGCAGTGGTTCGGCGGGCTACAATAGCGACGTGACGTTGGCGTTGGCTGTGATGTCTGAGCGGCAGCGTCTCTTCCCGCCTTATTGCCTGCCCAAGGCCCTGCCATGTTGTCCTACTGTCCTTTGCGTACCTTTCTGTTCGCGTTGTCGTGGATCGGGATTTCAGCATTCGCCTGTGCCGCCACTCCCGAAGAGGAGTTCTTTGAAGCGAAAGTGCGGCCGTTGCTGGTGATGCATTGCCAGGAGTGCCACGGGTCGCAGAAGCAGCAGGGGGGATTGCGGCTCGATTCGGCGGCCGGAGTATTCAAGAACGCCGAACTCGGAGCGATGGTGGTTGCCGGGAAGGTGGGCGAGAGTCGGCTGTGGCAAGTGCTGCAGTATGATCCCAACGACAATCAGATGCCGCCGGATGGGAAGTTGCCAGAGGCAGAACTGGCGATCATCCGGCAGTGGATTGAGCAAGGGGCCGTCTGGCCGGAGTCAGGTAACGCCGCAGCGATGGCGCACGAGGTGATTCCGCGGAAAGCA
Source organism: Planctomycetaceae bacterium (assembly GCA_020426425.1). Taxonomy (GTDB): domain Bacteria; phylum Planctomycetota; class Planctomycetia; order Planctomycetales; family Planctomycetaceae; genus JACKHO01. Next base: position 1,610 of record JAGQQB010000324.1, read on the forward strand.
GATGGGTCGTTCGACTTCGCCGCCGCCGCCGCCCGGCACTGGGCGTATCAACCGATTGCGAATTCCCCGATCCCTGAGGTCAACAATGGTGACATCTGCCGCAACGGCATCGACAGGTTTGTGCTGGCGCGGCTGGAAGCACAGGGACTCAGCTTCAGTCCGGAAGCAGATCGTCGCACCCTGCTGAGGCGGCTGAAGTTTGATTTGCATGGCCTCGCGCCGACGTATCAGGAAGTGGTCGACTTCGAACAGCATGCAGCGTCCGATGCCTATGAGCGGCTGGTCGATCGACTGCTGGACGCGCCGGAATACGGTCAGCGCTGGGCCCGGCACTGGCTCGATGTTGCCCGGTATGCCGACACCAAAGGTTATGTCTTCACCGAGAACCGCTTTTACGCGAATGCATTCACGTATCGCGATTACGTGGTCAGTGCGCTCAACGCCGACAAGCCGTATGATCGGTTCGTATTGGAACAGCTGGCGGCAGATCAGTTGGGTTTGGCGGAGAACGATCCGGCCCATGCGGCGATGGGGTTCTTGACAGTTGGACCGCGATTCTTGAATCGTGAGCCGGACATCATCGACGACCGGATTGATCTCGTTTGCCGCGGTTTGATGGGCATGACCATGGGCTGCGCGCGGTGTCATGATCACAAGTACGATCCGATGCCGACCGAGGACTACTACTCGCTATACGGTGTATTCGAGAGTTGCACCGAACCGGAGTTGCCGCCGTTGGTGGGCGAAGTGGACGAGTCGACACCGGAATATCAGACCTTCAACGCGGAACTCCAGAAGCGGCAACAGGAGTTGGAGGACTATTGCCAGCAGGCGCACAACGAGGCACTCGAACAGGCGCGAACACGTGCGGTGGATTATCTGCAGGGAGTGCTCGTCAAAGAGAAGCTGTTGCAGGATGGTCTCGCGCCTGAGTACGCCCATGGTACGCCGCGCGATCGGACGATTCAGCGTTGGCGAGATCTGCTCAACGCCCGCATCAGGGACAAGGACCCCGCCTGCTATTTGTGGTCGAAACTCATTCGGCTGCGAGCCGATGGATTCGCTGAACAGGCTCAGGCGCTGCTGGACAATCCAGAAACTCCGACGAAGGCGAACGCTCGTGCGCTGGCGGCAATGCGTGCTCAGCCTCCCGCCAATGTGCGCGATGTCGCCAAGTCCTTTGGCGAGTTGCTCGTCCAAGTCCAGAACGAATGGCAAGAGCATCTCAAACAGCAACCTGAGGCGACAGGTCTGCCCGATCCCGTTGCGGAGCAGCTGCGGCGCGTAGTGCTCGGCCCCGGGTCTCTGGTCGACATTCCTGGCGGACAGGGTTCACCTTTGTTCGAACGGGATAACGGGAACAAGATCCGCGAGTTGAAGAAGAAGATCCAGGACTGGCTGGTGAATGCCGACAACGCACCACCGCGCGCGATGGTGCTGGTCGACAAGGAGCGGCCGGTGGAACCGGTCGTCTTCATCCGAGGGAACAACGCGCGGCGAGGAGACAAAGTGCCGCGCCGCACGCCGCGAATTCTCGTCCCTGAATCGGACAGCACATACCAGCAGGGGAGTGGACGGTTTGAACTGGCGAAGTCGATCATCGATCCGAGCAATCCGCTCACGGCCCGGGTGATTGTGAACCGCGTCTGGCTGCATCACTTTGGGGAAGGAATTGTCAACACGCCGAGCGACTTCGGCACGCGAGGATCGCTGCCGACGCATCCCGAACTGCTCGACTCACTGGCTTGGCGATTCATGCATGAGATGGGCTGGTCGCTGAAGTCGCTGCATCGGGAGATCCTGCTGTCGCACACATATCGACAAGCGAGCCTGGATCGACCGGAGATGCGTCAGCTGGATCCGGAGAACCAGTTGTACTGGCGACAGAATCGTCGGCGACTCGACTTCGAATCGATGCGGGACATGCTGCAGCAGGTGGCGGGGAACCTCGACACGCGACTGGGAGGGCGGCCGGTCAACATGGATAAGGACCCATTGTCCAATCGCCGTGCGCTGTATGGACTGATCGACCGGAACAATCTGCCGGGACTGCTCCGCACGTTCGATTTCCCTGCGCCAGATTCCTCGAATCCACAGCGTGCAAAGACCTCGGTACCGCAGCAGGCGCTCTACACACTCAACGCGGAGTTTGTTCAGCACCAGGCCAACTCAGTGGCTCAACGTGTGGCTGGCGCTGCAGACAATCCCCGCAGCCAGGCAGCGGAGATGGTCCAATTGGTGTATGGCCGCTCTGCGACCGACGCGGAACTGGAACTGCTGACGGTATATCTCGCCCAGGACTCAAACGCTGCAGCGGAACTCGCCCAGGCGCTCTTGATGTCGAATGAGTTCTTCTTTGTGGACTGAGCGGAGTCGCGACTACGGATTGCCTAACGTGAGGCTCTGCCACCGACGATTATTTGTCGGAACGCCCGGCAGTGGCTATGGGCCGGGGGCTCAGACAGTCCCAACTGGCTTCGCGAATGCGATGTCGGCGTGATTTGGCTGGGCCGTGACGATGAAATGCCTGCGTTGTCAGCAGGGACAGGGCGTCGGCACACAGATCGTGCAGTAAAGCTCCGCGTAAGAGGTCATGACAACGACGATTGGGAATCTGCAAACTCAGCAGACTCAATCCGAATTGCCGCTCACTTGTAGTCGCCAGAAACGACAGGCTGCCCGACACTGATGATGGGGCGGACTCGCTCGTCGTCACCCCGAAATGCTCCTGGAACAGGACTGGC